>JAEINM010000452.1 GCA_016342385.1 Spirochaetaceae bacterium
ACCGGAGATATGCGGGGAGAAGAAAAGGCATTAAAACCGTGAGTATTCTCTTTGACAGCTCTTGAACCGCGAAGAATCCGGTCTCCAAAGCAGATTACCGTTTCTCCGAGATCACCAGTTGCCGCCTCAACAGAATAATAGAGATTATTAATCCCATCGGGACCGGGAGAAAAGAAGGGGAGCTGAGCTCCTGTCACAACAATGGGTTTTCCCAGATTTTGTATCATGTATGTAAGGGCACAGGCCGTATCAGCCATAGTATCCGTTCCGTGAAGTACGACAAAACCATCAAACTCATGATGGTGTTTGTATATTTCTGTCGCTATGGCAGCTCTGTATTCAGTCGTCATATCTGTACTGTCTATCCGTTCCATACGGGTCAATGAGAGCTCCGCCAGTTTTTCCAGATTGGGAACAAGTTCGATGTATTCAGATACGGAAGGTTTTAACACACCGGAATTATCGGGTTTCTGGCTTATCGTGCCTCCTGTATCAATAATGAGGACCTTTTTCATTGAATCTCCTCGCGTATGGCTTTTAAGAGTGAAAATTCATCGAGTGAATCCTGACCCAGTTCCCAGATCATAATTCCTCCCAGTTTATTCTCTCTGGCGTAATTTGTTTTTTTCCGCACAGTATCAATTCCATTATAGTAGAAACCGCCGGCCTCATCCTGAGAAGGTTTAATATTATATTCATCGCGGATATCTCGGTATATCATGGATTTTGTCCAGTATAGGGGATTCAGTCCGCTGAATATCCTCCCATAAAAGGGGATTCCCAGATTAATTTTCCCCGGGGGAACCTTGTAGGCTATCTGCAGAAATTCTGCAGCCTCTATTGCACTCTCAAAGGTACTGTGGCGACCTCTAAAATCATATGCCATCAGGTTAAGAGTATGAAGATCATTGTAAATCTCCTGTTTTAAAGGCCTGTCCCGGCTAACGGCTGCACTGACTGTTATATTTCGGACGGATAAGATGTTTACAGCTTCTTTGACAAGAAGTTCGTAACTATCCATCTCCACCCCGGTTTTGGGGAATTCCCAGTCAAAATCGACACCGGAGAAATCATTCTGTTCACAGAAAATAAGCAGGCTGTACAGGAAATCAGTCCTGAATCCCTCATCGGCTGTCATCGGACCGAACAGTGATGAAGATCCGGAAACGGCTATAGTCAGTTCTGTGCCGTATGAATGTTTCATATTCTTCAGTCTTGATAAATCTCTTTCTTTTATTTCCGACAAATCCAGTGAACCTTCTTTACCCGGTTTAAGAGAGAAGTAGATAATATGATCTACATTTAATCCGTACCATGATTCTATTGAGTGATGATCATAGGAGTAGGGTAGTGTATTGTAGGAATACTCCAAATTCTGCTGGCCGATCTGTCGGTTGGCCAGGAATTCGGGCCTGTATCCCGATAAATCCAGAACCGGGGAACCCAGAGCCCTCTCGGCACTTTCCAGCCTGTAAGAGGGGAGATAGCCGGTAATCTGTAATGAAGTGGCTGAAATTAATGATGAAAAAAATAATAAAACTACTAATAATGTATATGATTTCAAAAAATGAGCTCCCAATTCAGAAAGGGACGATTAAGCCCCAGAAAATTTTACTAGAAAGAACAGTTTTTGGGTGTTCTCGCATAGGGTATAACATCTCTGATATTGGCCATACCTGTCACATACTGAATCATTCTTTCGAATCCCAACCCGAATCCCGCATGGGGAACTGTACCATATTTTCTCAGGTCAAGATACCAGCTGTAGTCCTCTTTCTCAAGACCCAGTTCATCAATTCTGGATACAAGGGAGTCATAGGAATCCTCTCTTTCTGAACCGCCTATAATTTCACCGATTCCCGGAGCCAGAACATCCATGGCCCGGACGGTTTTTCCATCATCATTCAATTTCATATAAAAGGCTTTAATCTCTTTGGGGTAATTGTAAACGATCACAGGTCGCTTATACACTTCCTCAGAGAGGTATCTCTCATGCTCCGAAGCCAGATCGATACCCCAGGAAACGGGAAAGTCGAAATTCTTACCAGATGTCATAAGATTATCAATGGCCTCACTATAGGTCACCCGGGCAAAATCGGATTTAACTACAGCCTTTAACTGAACCAGTATGCCTTTACTGACCCATTTATTGAAAAACTCCATATCTTCCGCACAATTCTCCAGCACATAGTTCAGAATATATTTGAGAAATTCTTCTGCCAGATCCATATCACCGTAAATATCACAGAAAGCCATTTCCGGTTCAACCATCCAGAACTCTGCCAGATGACGGGTTGTATTGGAGTTCTCCGCTCTGAAAGTGGGTCCGAAAGTATAGACATCTCCAACAGCTGTTGCATAGGTTTCAGCGGAAAGCTGACCACTAACAGTCAGAGAGGCTTTCTTCCCGAAAAAATCACGGGAATAATCAATACCGGCCTTACTGTTGAAAGTGTGAAAGGGAAGAGTTGTTACCTGGAACATTTCTCCAGCTCCTTCAGCATCACTGGCAGTAATTATTGGGGTATGTAAATTGATAAAGCCCTTTTCCTGGAAGAATTTGTGGATAGCAAATGACATGGCGCTTCGCACACGGACAAGGGCACCATATGTATTGGTACGCCCCCTGAGGTGTCCTATCTCCCGGAGAAACTCATTGGTGTGCCGTTTTTTCTGCAGAGGATAATCTTCAGGGCAATCGCCAATAATGATTATCTCTTCCGCCCGTATCTCCACGTTCTGACCTTTACCGGGAGATTCAACTAGAATCCCTTTCACTTCTAAAGAGGCTCCTGTTGTTATTCGGGAAAGAATAGATTCATCAGTGACTATCTCTTTGTCAACAAAGACCTGCAGATTGCTCATGCAGGAGCCATCATTTATAGCTATAAAAGCATTGGTTTTCGAATCTCTACAGGTCCGGACCCACCCTTTAACGGAAATCCCCTGTTCTGAAGCTTCTGTTCTTAATAGTTGTTTGATTCGTATATTATTCATAGTCTGTATTATACCTATAAGTACTTATGTTTATCAATTAAAATTATTAGAATCCATTTGTGGGTAATAGTATGCCTGAAGTCAACTCGTAATGAGAATCGTTGAAAAATCCAGTAAAGGACTTTACAAAAAAAAGCAAAAGAGTATATTATCCACAAGGTATATATCCCGATGGTGTAATTGGTAACACACCAGATTCTGGTTCTGGCTTTGGGGGTTCAAGTCCTCCTCGGGATGTGCAAACATGGTGGCGTAGCTCAGTTGGTAGAGCAATCGGCTCATATCCGGTCGGCCAGGGGTTCAAGTCCCTTCGCCACTATATATTAATGTA
>JAEINM010000453.1 GCA_016342385.1 Spirochaetaceae bacterium
TAATACAATCTGTCCTCCATCTAATGCCGGGATGGGCAGAAGGTTCATAAAAAACAGAGCTATGGAAATAAAGGAGACAAATTGAAAAAAGGAGAGAAATCCTTTTCCCATTCCCTGCTGAAATCCGCTGGAAGCAATTTCTCCCGCAAAGTATGTAATTCTGATAGGACCCGATACGGCCTTGTTCAGATTTATACCGCTAAAAAGCAGTTTTAAACTTCTTGCACTTAGAACAGCAGTCTCAACAGCCTCACTAAATCCTTTTCCTATAGCCTGAAACATATTTAATCTGGGAGTTTTATAAGTTAAATACTGGTATGTTATCCCCAATCGGAAATCATCATTGCTGAAATCAGTTTCAATGTCACATTCACGTGTGACCCCGTCCCGCAGAAGAGAAATATGGAGGACTTCTGGCTCTGACACCATTATTCTTGAAATATCAATTGAGTTTCTCACTACAAAACCATTTATTTCTCTTATGACATCACCGGCTTCGATTAATGCCTTCTCCGCATTAGAACCGGGTTCCACTTCCCCTATTACCGGAGCAATCCAGGGGTAGATCCCCGCTTTTCCCGCTCCCGTATCTCTATCCAGTTCCGGTCTTAGAGTTAAACTGAAGAAGCGGTTTTCTCTTTCTATGCCAAGTATGAGATCTTTTTCTGCAGAAACTGCTAAAATTTCAGCTATTTGATTGTAATTCTCTATATTTTCCCCATTTATAGAAATAATTCTGTCACCTGTCTCCAGACCCGCCTGGTCAGCGGGCCATTTTGTACCTGTCTCATCATAGGAAGAGGCGAGAATAATGCGGTTTTCAAATGTTGTCTCTTCATAACCGATTAGATAAATGGTAGCCAGTACCAATCCTGCAAAGATAAAATTAGCCATTGGGCCGGCAAGAGCAACTAAAATCCTCTTCAGAGGAGATGCTGAATAGAAAGAACCATCTTCACTGGTAATCGATTTTTCTTTTGATTCCAGGGCACTGATCAGCTCATGGTCTCCTTTCATTTTGCAATATCCACCAAGGGGGAGGATGGATATTCTATACTCGGTTTTTCCTATCTTCTTTTTTATAAAGGCCTTTCCCCAGCCCAGAGAGAAGGCTTCCACCTCAATCCCGCTCGAACGGGCAGCAATGAAGTGTCCCAGTTCATGAATGAAAACAACTACCGACAGAGCCAGTAATCCCAGAATTATACTAAAAATCATATTATTTCCCTCTCCGAATAACTTCTTTAGTTATTCTTCGCACTGTACTGTCAATATCAAGTACTTCTTTAAAAGACTTTGCTTCATCTGACCAATCCCTTTGGAGTAATTTATCGGTTATCACAGGAATTTCTGTAAAATGTATAAATCCGTCAACTAGAGCCTGAACTGCAACTTCATTCACTGCATTATACACAATCGGGTAGGACTTTCCAGCATCAGCGGCCTGGTATGCCAGTGGCAGCATGGGAAAATTCTCTTTATCAGGTTCTGTAAAGGTCAGACTCTTTCCAGCCAGATCGAGAAAAGTACTGGGAACGGCTTTCATTCGGGGATAATAAAGAGCATTCTGTATGGGAAGCCGCATATCGGGATTACTGATCTGTGCATACATGGCCAGATCGGCTGTTCTAACAATCGAATGAACATAGCTTTGAGGATGAACCAGTACTTTGATCTTATCAAGAGTGATATCAAATAATCTCCATGCCTCAATCACCTCCAGACCTTTATTGGCAAGGGATGCCGAGTCAATGGTTATTTTATATCCCATATCCCATGTGGGATGTTTCATCGCCTGTTCTTTCGTTACACTTTTCAGCTGATCTGCAGAGAATCCCCGAAATGGCCCTCCCGAGGCTGTGATTATAATTTCATCAATCTGTTCTTTTTCCTTTCCATTAAGTAGGTAAAAGAGAGCAGAATGTTCAGAATCTACAGGTAAAATTGCGGTTTTATTTTGTGTGGCGATTTTTTTTATGAGAGGGCCGGCCATGACCATTGTTTCTTTATTGGCCAGTGCCAGGTCTTTTCCGCTTTTTAGAGCTGCTACTGAAGGAGCCATTCCAACGGCACCGGATATGCCGTTGACAACGATATGAGCATCGGTTTCCTCAATGAGTCTTGTAATGGAATTGGCGCCGTAAAACCGGATTTTATCACTTTCAGGAGTCTTTCCCGAGAGCGCTATATTGCCCACAGTGAATGATTCGGCTTGTTTGAGAAGTTCTTTTTCATTTTTATTGGCGCTGATGGCAACCAGATCAAAATCATCCCGATTGTTATGAATAATATCCAGAGCTGAAGTTCCAATAGAACCGGTACTGCCGAGCACGATAACACGTTTCAATCAATTCTCCTGAACAATCTCACTTTATAAACCGACGTTAGCCATAAGGATTACATAATAAAATCCCGGAGCCGCAAAAATCAGTGAATCGATGGAATCCAGAACGCCACCGCGACCGGGAACGACATTACCTGAATCTTTTACACCGGATGAGCGTTTCATGCCCGATTCGACAAGATCACCTATAATGGCAGTTACTCCCACGACTATTCCCAGAAGGATAAGCATGGGGATCGTTGCCGGGATAACTTCGGGGAAGAAGAATTTGGCGGAAACAGCTACTATGACTGAACCCAGAACACCACCGAAGAAACCGATCAGGCTTTTATTGGGGCTGACAGCTACAAATCCCCGGGATTTTTTGCCCCATAACATACCGAAGAGCCAGGCATTGGAATCATTCAGGTAGACTATACACACAAAAATCAGCAGGATAATCGAACTGTTGGGAAGTGATGAAATCCTTGTAATATAACTCAGGAACAGGCCGGGGTAGAACAAAATCATTATAGAAGCTGACATTGAGGGGAGTGAATGCTTAAAGCTGCCATTTTCGGGTTTGATGTTTATTAGAAAAATTATAATAACCGCCACTAGCAGAAATATCACTAAAACATCTCTGCTCAATACCCCCATAACCTCTAGCCAGGTGATAAAAGGAATCAGAGTCCCGAAAATTATCATAAGAACCGAATGAACTTTTATCTCCATGGCTTTAAACATCTTAACCATTTCATAAGAACCAAGTGCTCCAATAATAAGAATCAGAAGATTGACTGGAAGAAAGTGATAAACATTCCCGAAGAGAATTAACGCAGCCAATCCGGGAATCGCTATGACAAATAGTAATATGCGTTTTACCAGGTTGTTCATTTCTTAACTCCTCCATAACGACGGTCCCTGTTTTGAAATGCCAGTATGGCATCAAATAAGTCTTCTTTGTACCAGTCCGGCCATAAT
>JAEINM010000454.1 GCA_016342385.1 Spirochaetaceae bacterium
TTTTTTTATATTCTCTGTCAGCGTAAGACAGCTTTTATTCTTCTGACACCCCTGGAACTGGACTGTTCTTTCTTGATTTTAAAGGTTCCCAGCTCTTCTGTATTATTCACATGGGGACCGCCACAGACTTCTATCGAAAAATCTCCGATAAAATACACTTTTACCTTCTCATCGTATTTTCCTGAGAATAAAGCCCTTGCACCTATCTCTTTTGCTTCTTCGACAGTCATCGTTTTCATAGAAATGGCCAGTTTATCTTCAATGGCCTTATTGACCATTTTTTCCACTTTCTGAATCTCGTCATCAGTCATCTTTTCCGGATGAGAAAAGTCAAACCTCAACCTGTCAGAATTGATATTACTTCCCTTTTGGGCAACATGATCTCCCAGAACGGTCTTAAGAGCTTCATGGAGAAGATGAGTAGCCGTATGATATCTCGTGGACATGACCGAATCATCTGCCAGCCCCCCTTTAAATGCCTGCTCAGAACCCTTCTTTGATAATTCCTGATGTTTTTTAAATGCCTCTTCAAATCCGTCCCGATCAACTGTCATACCGTGCTCGGAGGCCAGTTCTTCTGTGAGTTCAAAGGGGAAACCATATGTGTCATAAAGTTTAAAAGCCATTCTGCCGGGAATTATTTTTTTCGGATTTTTCAGCAGGTTTGGCAGGAGCTTTTCAAATTCATGCTCACCCTTCTTCAGAGTACTGTTAAACTGAGCTTCTTCTATAGAGAATTCGCTCATAATCAAATCTCTGTTTCCCTTTAGTTCAGTATAGATATCCCTGTACATTTCTATAACAATTTCCGATAACTTTCCGAGGAATGCCCCCTCAATACCGAGTTTCTTTCCGTGTCGAACAGCTCTTCGGATAAGTCTTCTAAGAATATATCCCTGTCCCAGATTTGAGGGTTTTACTCCCTGAGGATCACCCATAATCATAGTTGATGCCTTAGCATGGTCGGCGATAATTCTGAAAGAATTGTCTTCTTCCTCATTATCTCCATATTTTTTCCCTGTCAATTCTCCGATTTTATCCAGTAGCGGTGTAAATAATTCTGTATCATAGACAGATGTTTTTCCCTGCAGCATGGCAATTGTCCGACCGATACCCATACCCGTATCGACACATTTTCTGTCCATCAGTTCAAATGTACCGTCTTCTTTCTTGTTGTACTGCATGAATACATCATTCCAGATTTCGAAATACTTGCCGCAGGAACAACCCGGACGGCAATCGGAACCACAAGCCTCTTTACCCGTATCGATAAACATTTCACTGTCGGGACCGCATGGACCGGTAGCACCGGCAGGGCCCCACCAGTTGTCCTCTTTGGGAAGACGATAAATCCTCTCTTCGGGGATACCGAGACCTTTCCAGATTTCATAGGCTTCATCATC
The DNA here is from genome assembly GCA_016342385.1 of Spirochaetaceae bacterium. Taxonomy (GTDB): domain Bacteria; phylum Spirochaetota; class Spirochaetia; order DSM-2461; family DSM-2461; genus Spirochaeta_F. The sequence continues at coordinate 1,404 of JAEINM010000454.1, forward strand.
AGCAGGAGCGTCTTCATCACCAGCGAAAACAGTGACAGAAAGAGTATTGACGTCGAGTCCCAGATAATCGGGAGATGTGAGGAATTCATAGCTCATCTTCAAGGCGTCGTCCTTGAAATAATCACCGAGAGACCAGTTCCCCAGCATCTCGAAGAATGTGTTATGAGTGGGATCCCCAACCGATTCAATATCCTGTGTTCTTATACATTTCTGAACATCGGTTAATCTAACTCCCGCAGGATGAGGCTCACCCATAAGATAGGGAACCAGTGGATGCATTCCCGCAGTTGTAAATAATACCGTAGGATCATTCTCGGGAATGAGAGATTTACCGGAAATCTCCTTATGTCCTTTAGAGACAAAAAAGTCTATATATTTCTTTCGTAATTCGTTTGCTTTCATGTTCGGAATATTACAATAAAATGGTCTGTTTATTCAATGGGATTTCTTGTAGAGCCGGGTATAGCAAAGCACAGAACAAATTTGAAGTTGTACTTCAATTTTGTTCTGACTGATAGCCATCAACAGTTACCAGTAGAGATTTTGCTAAAACTTGACATAATTTTCAAGAAAATTTGTCTGTCAAAAATAATAGCATATAAAAAATAAATATTTCTAAAAGGAATTCACTAATAATCATAATTCATAGACACTGATTTTATTATATGAAATCTTTGATGCAATTCTCTTCTTACAAGAACATCAACACTTCGACCCGTTGCTAAAGCTAACATTAATATTGCTACTTTTTCTTTATATTGAGGTGTATCTTCCAACAAAAGAAAATAATCTGTTCTTCTTTCATCATCAGAATAAGCCCAGTCACTGGATATAGTCTTAAATTCATCCATTTCCTCAACTTTAACTAAGACTCCAGGGTGACCATCATATGAAGCATATCTAAGTATTTTAACTTTTGTAAGAGCTCCAGTATTACCTCATTGAGAAATACATTTGAAAAAAGGGTAATATTTGATACCAATAAAATAACCATCAAGAGTGTTTTTTTCATCAACAAATCCTTTAATATTTCAATATTTAATTTTTACTAAAACCACTTCGGCTTCAAATAATGATGTAATATTTTTTACCTAATTAATTATTCAAGATAAAAATATATAATTTTATTATTATCATCTATCCCAATAAGTACATTAGAATTGGAATGATATGCAGAAATACCCATTGATAATATTTCTTTATACAGTGGGTGAAGTAAATCTAAACGTAGTTGTCTTCTCTCTCCAGCTTCATTATCCACAAAAAAATACATAGCTTCACTACCCCAATCTGATGCTACTTTTCCAATAGTCCCTGTTATCCGTTCAGTTGCCGGATCTGAGGAAAAAAGAGATTTTGTGATAAAAAGGCAATAAGCATTAAGAATCCGATCTTTTTCATAGTATTCCTTCATATTGTTTAATTTATTCAGCTTAACATTATTTTTATATAGGTTCAATAAATTTATTATTCTGACTCTACGATAAGGATTATAATAATTTTATATACCAATTAATATTACGTCCAATCCGTGTGTGTAATGAACTTGTTTTTGTCCTTAACCTAAACATCACTTTCGTATCTTGTACTTTTGCTAATAATAAAGACGCGTAAATCCTATTAACATAGATTTTATCTAATTCCATTTCCGGATGATCTATATATATATAACCTTTTGAACTTGTCTCTGCTGCTATAGGAGCATTCATGTCAGGATCAGAACTTTTCCAAGTTGACACCTCTCTCTGTAAATCCAAAACAACAATAATCGGGCCTTCGGGAAAAACTTCTATCCGTTTTATATAAGCTGTAATTGAACCAATTTCTTCACCTTCAATAAG
>JAEINM010000455.1 GCA_016342385.1 Spirochaetaceae bacterium
GCGATATCATGGAGAGAGATTCCCAGGCGTATAGCCTGTTCTTCAATAAACGAACCGGTGCCCGCAGCACAGACATAGTTCATGGCCGCATTGACAACCTCGCCATTCTCCAGTTGAGTGAATTTTGAATCCTGGCCGCCGATCTCAATGATCGTATCCACTTCCGGATCGAGTAGAAGAGCTCCTCTGGCATGAGCTGTGATCTCATTAACCACCAGGTCGGCATTGAGAATCTCTTTTACGAGAGTCCGCCCGCTTCCTGTTGTTCCAACACCCCGAATGATAAGCTCTGACTTTTTAAAAAGCTCTCCAATGTGAAAGAGAATTTTCTTTGAGACTTCAACAGGTGCTCCGGCCGTCCTTGTATAAAGACCGGCCAGTACCTTTTGGGTATTATAATCCATAACAACCGCTTTTGTAGAAGTGGAACCAATGTCGATTCCAATAAGGACCTCTCTTTTATCACAGGTAAGCTCTTCATATTCGGTGATCTCAACAGAATCAACCACGTACATATTCCCCGCATCAAAATCGGGATAATCAGTCAGTCTGATCTCCAGGGGATTCCGCCTCTCATGTTTTTTTCCCATAGCTTCCAGTAAAAGATCGGGATTGAGATTGGTTTCCTCTCCCATTACAGCCGCACCTATGGCATTAAAAACCGGACTGTGTTCAATTATTTTTATGTTTCCCTCAAGTTGATCGGCAATCTCTGAAGCGATCATTTTATTGCGGCTCACTCCACCGGTCAGGATAATGCCACCGGACAGATCTCTCCCCTTTTTTAATTGGGAAAGAATGCTCAGTGCCATTCCCCTGCACAGCCCCGCCGCAATGGCGTCACTTTCAAATCCCTCTGCCTGAGCATGAATAATATCACTCTTGGCAAAGACGGCACACCTTGTGGCTATAGAAGGTGTTTTCCCCTTAAAGTTATAGGCTTTCTCCGAAAGCTCTTCTATGGTCAGACCGATGCGCTCAGCCTGCTGATCAAGAAAACTTCCCGTTCCCGAAGCACACATGGGATTGACACGATGCTCTCTGTAGTTGCCTTTGTCATCGAGAATTATCAGATAAAATGATTCACAACCGATTCCTATAATATTGCGGCTTCCGGTTTCAAGAAAGCGATTCGCCTCGACAGAGGCCAGGACGGTATCGATAGTTTTAAAACCTTCGATCTCAATATTACCGCAGATCCCGTAAGAGATATTATTCACTGGTGTATATTTTTCATTAATAAATGAAAGAATCTTTTTCAGAGTCTCAGCCAGATTTCCTTTGTGATCATATATAAATGTCTCTTCAACAGTATTATTATGAAGAATAGCCGCTTTTAACGTTTTAGAACCCAGATCAATTCCCACTCTGATATTATCTTTTGCGGAACTCATGAATACTCTCCTTTTACACTAATTCTGCCCTGGTGGGGATATTTAAGTTTTTGATATAATCTCCCGGCGTCACACCGGTGATCTTTTTAAACTGTTTGGAAAAGCTTGGAAGGTCGGGGTAATTAAAACGGCTGGCGATCTCTTTCAATGACAACTGTGATCCTGCAAGAAGCATTTTAACCTGCTCAATCCTCTGGCTAATATGAAAAACCCCCGGAGGCATTCCCACATATTTCGTGAAACCCTGGCGGAAACTGGAATAACTCATACTGAATTTCTCTGCAAAATCGGGAAGAGAGAAGCGCTTTTTCAAGTCACGGCAGAAATCCCGTCTGACAGAAATCCAGAACTGTTCTGTTTCCTGGTTAGAATTCAATAGGATTCGAATAGACTGAATTTCACTTATAAGTTTCAGGGATTTTTCAATAATTTTGAATATTTTCCCCGTAGCCCACTCTTTTATATCCCTCTGAAGACCTGTGAACTTGACGACGAGATCGGCATGAAGTCCAATATGAAAAACGACAGAATCACTCCCGTTTACCGGTTTTCTATAATAGAGATTGTAAAACAGTTCGGGAAGGGTGAGAACAATCTGTTCGGAGTGATTCCCTTTGAAGTTCAGGAGACCCTTCTTCCCCGGAAGTTTCTGTATCACATCTCCGGGACCCACAGATTCCTCTTCTCCACTGGAAAGAGACAATGTCCCCTCCCCTTCAATGATATAGATCAAAGAACAGGTTCTATGGTGATCCCTTTTCTGATCGCCCCATTTCTGGAAGGATATTTTTTCAAAAGTACAGCCGAATTGACTCTTAAAATTACCCAGGCCTTCCCTTAATGCCAAATATGACAATTTTCTTGCTTCTGATTTTGTCAGGATACCCCTCCATTCGCAATAAAGCGATAATAAGAGATTACATCTCCTTTTGCCCGTTGTCAATTCTGACAATTATTTTATACCCCATATTATCCTTTTACAATATTTTCCGACCTGAGTGTGGCCGGTTCAAATAAATTTCAAATTTCAAACCTGACTATTGAGAAAAGAAAAAAATCCGGGAGAGAAAAATTGACAGACAAAGATTTGACAGATTCTTTTTTGAAATAGATACTGAAAGCAGAAAGAGGTGGTAAAAGTACTAATGGATATTAGAATTGGTATTCCTCAAAAAGAACTATGGAAACAAAGGTAATTTATTAGTGAAGTTATTAGTATTTGTACTGAATAATGAAGAATTCCTTGAAGAAGTAATGGCTGCCTATATTGAAGCGGGGGTCACCGGTGCAACCATTCTCGATTCAGAGGGGATGGGTCGGTTCTTAACCTATGAAGTTCCACTGTTTGCGGGATTCAAAGAATTTATGAAAGGAACCAAACCTTATAATAAAACGATTATCTCTGTAATACAGGACGATGACACATTAAAAGATGTCAGATCACTCATAGATGATATTGTGGGTGGATTAGATAACCCGGGTACAGGGATTATGTTCACAATCCCGGTGGATTGGGCTTCCGGTCTGATCCGCGATGAAGAGGACATGTAAAGGAAGACAGGACGATGATCCAATCAGATACTATTGAAACAAAGGATGAGGTGTAAATAATGGGAGCTATTTCGGCTAGGCTAAAACAGGAATCAATTATCATTGATCCTCCGGAAATGGAAAAGGAACCGCTCTTCCGCCACCTGGTGGAAACGCTGGCCTCTGTGCATAAACTTGAAGACCCTGACCTCTTATATGAGAGCGTACTGAAGAGAGAAGCAATGGTTTCCACATGTATAGGATTCGGCTGTGCTGTACCCCATTGCCACTCAGATCAACTTGAAAAAACCTACTTTGCCGCAGCCAGGCTTGATCCTCCCCGGAATTTTGAAACACCTGATGACG
>JAEINM010000456.1 GCA_016342385.1 Spirochaetaceae bacterium
ACCATATAAAACCGCAAAAGGATGAGAGATTTCCATTCAATGAAATCTATTTTAATTCGACTACAGAAGGGGCTATTTTTCTATCTATGACACTCAGTGGATATAGAGAATTATGTGAAATTATCTCCGAATATGAATTACCGGAAGAACCGGATTTCATATTTTCAATGGCTTTATTCAGTTCTATGAAAAAATATATGGACTTTGATTTTCCAGAGGATGCCTGGAAAGAACTCTTTCCCCCGGAAAAAGAGGAAAGTTCACCGGAAATGGATGAATCTCTCGAAAAAATCAATATCATTCTCCAGGAAGCCCTAAAAGCGGACAATGAGGGAGTTCCTTATAATCTTCAGAAACGGGGAAAAGAACTGGGACTCGATAAGGAAACTATTGATTCCGTTGGTGCCATGATGAAAAATTTGAAGGATAAATATTCTTTATAGCTGATGGATTGGGCTGATCATTGCATGCCATTTTTAATTCCAGACATTTTATATCAAATATCTTTTCAAGATTATTGGCAAATGTCATCCTTAGAGTATCAGAGTAGAGATTGACTAACCGATCATAATAGTTGCATTGATAAGAGATTATTGTAGGGTAGATGGTTATTGTTAATTATCCTTTAATCCTTTAATCAGGTGAATCAGGGTTCAGACGTTTTGGTGAATATAGGTCGGGCAAATTCATTATAATGGATACGTTTATGTTTTAAACTTTTTGTGCCGAAATCGATGACTATTTTGATATTACTTTATTAAATGGAGTTTCTTATTATTAAAAATTTTATCATAAATTGATGCTTCAATTTCTGATGTTAGTTTCCATGTATACATATTGTTAAGCTTTCTTTTCGCAAATTTACTATAAGCATCTACAACATTCGGGTTTCTGTTTTCAATGCAGGGTAAATCGATCAAATTGCCTATACACCTCATTTCATCATCCAGGTATTTGGAGTCCAGTTGCCCTTTATCATTCAGTCTGAGATAAGTACATTCTATTTTAATAATTTCATAAGGTTTCCGGTTTTTATTATCAATTATTACATTAACTAATTTGATATTTTGTCCTGCATAGTCCGGAAGAGAGGCCTGGTTTTCACACCTATACATTTTTTCCAGCTTTGTTGAGGATACTTTAACCAGATTGTTATCTTCTTTTACAATATACGATCTTATACCTATTCCCATAGGTTTAAAATTATAGCATGAAATTGGATAAAATTTGTTCTTTATCTTCTTGTTGATTATTATCCTTAAATCCTTTTCATCAGATGAACCACGATTCAGAGGTTTGGGGTTATATTCATAAGAAGCTAACTCTTAATACAGTGCGGGCCCTTGTAACATGCTTAGGTTACAGAATTAAATTTGAAAGGATTTGATCTTGAAATTATCTTTTTTGATAGCGATTGATTACAGGGATGTATCAATTATTGCTTTAATATATAGCTTAAAATTGACTAGATGGTTATTGATAATATCAAACACAATTTCCCAGTCGATTGATTTATATTCATGAACAGAAACATTTCTAAAACCCACTGGTCTTTGCATTTTAAGAGATAAATCCGGAGGGAGTATTTTTGCCGTTTCCAGAGCCGCAAAACAACCGGCCATTGTGTTGGCTGTTTTCAGATTCTTCTCTGATATGACTATGGCAGCTATATCGACGCAAATTTGAATCGATCTTTCCAGATTAACAGAAATAATATCCTGAATATCATAATCGTTGAGCAGTGTATTCATTTCATCGGGCTTTTTAGTTTCTATACGCTTGAGGCGGTGTGTTAAAGACTCTATTTTTTGGGCAATTAGTGGATTATTCATTTAAAAAAACATCTAGCTTGTTATTAATCCCCATCATTTGATAGGGTAAAATATCTTCTGTATATTCATACATTTTTGACAAAAATCCAGCTTTATAATTTGGTTCACTGTTTTTTAGTGTAATCCCTTTTACCAGTACTTCCTGAAGAATGATTCCTTCCATTTTTTCTATATTGATTATTGATACTTCACGATCTGTTATTAAAGATAACTTTCTCGATAGTTCTATACAATAATCGTTGGACAAGCTCTTTTTCGAGCCGACAGCAATATCTATATCACTACTTGGTGATAATCTATCCAATGCGGCTGATCCATAGAGAATACATAAGTCCAAACTGTCATCATTTATTATTAGAGGTGTTATTGATGTAATTATTTCATTTTTTGTATTTACCATCGTTAAAATTAACATACAATGATTTGTTAAAATTTACAATGTTCATATTTTTTCATATGTTAAATCGCAAAATTCTTAAAACTAGTTGGGGAAGGTCTGTGAGACAGAAATTCTCAATGATCAGGGTTATAATCCTTCGGCAAGCTCAGGAACCGATCTCCTTGAAAAGCTTCAGGAAGAGGAGATTCGATATTTTGAACCCTCACTCGGTCTCTCCCAGAGGGAGAGAGGGAAGAGAATATAGCTTTTCCTTCTGTCGATAGGTGTGAACCACAATAAATCATGTGGTTTTGTAAATATTGTTGTTATTAATGGGAATTTTAGTACTCTAAGTCGGGATAAGAGGCTTTTTAGAGTTGGCATAGGGTTTGCCATTGTAGAGTCATGAAGTATGTCGTTACGTTGATTAAGGCGGGGAATATGCTGACGGATAAATTACGGGAAGTCGAGGGCAGTACTATGGAGCCGGATATTAAGATTATGGTTCTGGGGAATATTCGGACTGTTTGGACTAAGACTAATAGTAGGATTCTGGAAAGTGTGGATACGTATATGGATGAATTATATGAGAAGGAGAAGGGTAGATAGGATGTACGAATTTCACAGTAAAATGAGAAGGGAACATGACGCGCTTCGCTTGAACCGTTGATAGTCATTCGCCAGCTCATGCCCTTTGTTCACTCCCGAATATGGGAGCAATATTGTCTAATAGAAAGACGCGCTGCGCTTGGATTTGTTCATTGTTCAGCCCTGCAAGCTTCGGGCTTCATGTTCGAGGCTGCGAGTCTCGCCTCTCATCTTTTACTTTTGATAAAGGTTGGACTGTACTGGCGATTCTATTTGCCATCGGGGGAACATTAATGGCGGCCTTTATCATTTGGATTGCATTCTTTTTAAGAGAGATTGAAGTATTGTGTGATAAAAGACCGTTAGACAAGATGAATGATTGAATATATATTATATTAATAGTGGAAGGTATTTATTATGACTAACAAACAAGAAGCAATTAAAGTAATTTCCAATCTCCCCGATTCAGCAGACTT
>JAEINM010000457.1 GCA_016342385.1 Spirochaetaceae bacterium
ACTTATTTATCGAATGAAATGAGATCAAATATTGTAACCTACATCCAACTCCCCTCGGGCGCAACAATAACCCCAACATACACCCCCGCCCCCCAAACCCCCGGAGCCATAAATCCATCAGACTCAGGCTATCCCGACATTAGCAATAAATCCCCCAGATCTCTGGTCACATCCCTCGAAGTCTCCGATGGAATGGGCAATAATCCCTACAGAACATCATACGCCTACAGCAATGGGAAAATCCATAAGGGTTCGACCAGAGATGAAACAAAATCCCTTGGATTTGAATGGACACAAAAAACCAACCCCGACGGCAGTTTTACAAAAACATACTACTATCAGGAAGAGGCTCTGGCCAATGCGGGAGTACCGAAACGGATTGAAAACTACGGCAGCGACGGTAAAATCTATAGTGCCACAGAGCATATCTATTCAGTTATACCGATTCTAGCCGCAGCAGGTGGATACCATGCAGTTAATTCCATTCAAAAAACAAACACATACAGCTACAATTTTAATGGAATGGATTATGTAGACTGGAATACCATGAAAGGTCGAACGGATATTTTGAAAACGCGATTGCGTTATTTATACGATTCCAATGGAAACAGGACTCATTTCTGGAATTATGGAGACCTTTCAGATATCTCTGACGACACTCTCAGTCATACTTCATATATTAAAAATGATTCAAAATATATCTTTGTTCCAAGATACACACAGGAAATCAGTTATGCTCTGGATGGACCTGAAGGTTTACTGAATGGAACAGACAATCGTGCTTCATTGACTTACTTCTACTATGATAATAACACTTCGAACACCGTTGTCGGAGATAAAGGGTTGGTGACAAAAACCAGATCTATAAGTGGAAAAAGTGGAGAGATTGACAAGACGAAGTATCCCGATCTGGTAATTCAGTATACTCATGATGTTTATGGGAATGTGTTGACGATTACAGACGGGGAGGGAAATGTCAGCTCCATAGAGTATGATGGTGAATACCACTCTTTGCCTGTTAAGAAAATAAATGATAATAATCTGACTGTTGAATCAATCAAATATGATTCATTTATGAGACCGGAAAGAATTGCTGATATCAACGAAAACTACACCTGGTTCACTTATGATTCTTTCAGCAGACAGACAGCAGTGCATGATGGTGATGCCGATGGCAGAGGCCGGATCCTAAGCCGAACCGAATATTCTGATAAGCCTGCTGAGCCTGGTTCTCCGAGCTGGATAAAAACAGAGAGCTATTTGCCGAACAATTCAAATGAATATGTCGATAGTTTTACCTATTTCGATGGACTGGGACGAAAAATTCAGGAGAAAACTGAAGGAGTGGAAGAAGATAATACCCTTAAATGGGCAACAACAGACTACCACTATGAAATACAATTAAAAACAACCAGTATCTCAGAACCCTATTTCTCTTCTAATTCAGATTTTAATCAGAACGACTGGGATCAATCAAAGGACGAAACTGTTCAGTATCTGGATGACATCGGGCGTGTCAAAAGTATAGAGTATCCCGATGGTAATGAAGAACACTATGCCTATGGACTTAGGGATAAAACAACTCTTCTCTATAACAGCGCAGCACCGGAAAACAGTCAGATCACCTTCGAAGAAATTGTGGGCAGAGATCAGATAACCTATTCCTACGGTAAAAGCAATGACTATCATCCCGCTTCTTTTGCCGGTTTTCAAAGAGATGAATGGAAATACAGAGTCACAACGAGATCTGCCAGGGATGGCGTCAGAATCAATGAAATATCGGGAAACGACTACTTCAATAATTTATCTGATGGTAACACATTGCTGACACTGGTCGATTATATGGGGCGGAAAAAGTCCTATAGCGATCCCGATATGGGAACATGGACTTATGAATATGATAAAAACGGGAATCTGAAAAAACAGACAGATGCCAATAACCAAAGCATTACTTTTACCTATGACAATCTCAACCGGGTGATAAAGAAAGTGGGCGCCCATACTGTTACCTATAATTATAATGAGTCCGGCCATGGGCTATCGTCAAAAGAGCGATTGACCAGTATTGATTTTGCCGGGATCAGTTACTCTGAAGATTATTACTATGATGATACAAAAAAAGAGTACAGCATTACCAAGACGATTGACGGGATAAGTCGAACTTATGCAACCACTTTAGATGAACTGGGCCGAGTCATTGAGGAGAGCCTTCCGGGGATCGGTTCAGAGACTTTGACATATTCCTATAATAAAACAGGTAATATAGACTCCATTTCGGGTAAGCAGGGAATTCAATACATTAGTGGCTTGCGTTACGATATCTTCGGGAAAATTAGAGATTTTACTCAAGGCAATGGTATTGTTACAAGCTACGGATACAACGACAACCATCGTCTGGATTCAATTGATATTTCAGGCGCTATAGCCCATATGACTTTTAAGTACGATAACTTGGGAAATATTACAGAAAAGGTTTTCGATGATGGTCTTTTAAACTATAGAGAACTCTATGAATACGATGATTTTTTCCGCCTGAGCAAAGCGGAATCAGGCGAATTGTACGGTATTAAAACCTATGAATATGATTCTTATAACAATATGATTAAGAACAATGGCCGCATCTATAAATATGACAGTCAGAGCTCAAACGACGGGGGACCTCATGCGGTTCAGGAAATTGAAGACCAATGGGGCAATCTGCAGAAACAGTATGAATATGACGATAACGGCAATGTGACAAAAATAACGGGCCAGAGCCATCTTGTCATAAGAGCAAAATGGTCCGGCGGTGTGGCTAAACCTCCGAAGATGGAACTCTGGATCAATGGAGAAAAGCCCGAAACAACCTGGACTGTTACCAGTAATGAATACCAGATCTACTCCTGGCATGGGTATATTCCCACAGGGGCTTCTATCGATATTGTCTATGCCAATGGTGGTTTAGGGAATAGTCTTTCTGTTGATTTTATTAGTGTTAACGATGTATTTGTTCACTCTGAATCCGCCAATGTATTGTACGACAGGGGAGCTTATTCATCAGGTTGTTTTGATGATGTAAATGTAATTGCGGGAAAAGAGACCATCTGGTCTACTGGAGCCCTACGCTTCCCTGTGCCCATAGGAGCTGCGACACCTGTCCGTACACTGAATTATGACAGTGAAAACAGACTGCGATCCATTTTTGACAATGGAAAAAATATTGCCTCTTATGATTACAATGATGTGGGGCAGAGGATCTGGAAAATCGAAAAAGA
>JAEINM010000458.1 GCA_016342385.1 Spirochaetaceae bacterium
ATCGTCAGTTTCCAGAATTTTATAGGCATCCACTCCATTATCGGCTTCCAATAATTCAAAGTGGATTTTTTTATTCTTCATAAGTGTACTTTTGATAATGTTTCTCATAATTCTTGAATCGTCTACAATTAAAATTTTCATTTTTTGTGCTCGATTGTGGCATTGCATATAACATCGCCGCTTTTTTCATTAATAAGAGTATGGTTCGATATGAGAACCTGGGGATCTTCTGATTTCTGAATATTACTATGTAGATAAATGGTATCTTCCAGAAAAGACTGACCATTATAATTGATTTCCAGAGCACTCATTCTATATTCCGGATCTATCAGCTCTTTGAGAACTTTAACGATCCATTTTAAATAGGTGATACTGTTAGTATGTCCGTTTAAATCAAGATTATTCTCATGAACAATAAAATCCATCTTGTGATCCGCGCCAGAAACAGAACTGATTTTCCTGGGTTCTTTTAATATGGCCCGATGATTTTTTCTAAAAACATCGTCGCGCAGATAGGTTTGAGGTTTAAGAAGTTTTTTATTTTCCATATCTACGGCCAGCCAGAAAGAGGTTGCCCGGCCAATCTCCTCTTCACTTTCGTTACTGAGAATATAATCTCTGAGAGCATACATTTTTTCAATTCCCGGCTGCCACGTTTGAATTCGGACCTGATCTTTCCATTTCGGCAATGAGTTCAGCTCCAAAAACATTTTAGAGAGTACCCATCCGTGATTCTGTTCATGGAGCATCTCCAGGCTGTGTCCCAAGGCTTCTATATGATTCACTGCAGAATCCTGCATAAAATCGCATAGAAGTGAGGGGCAAACCGTTTTATCTCCCTTTACATGATAAAAACGGATCGGGTATTGTTCGTTCCAGATATTGACGTCAGGCTTTACCATTCTATCTCCATTACTATCGTTATTTTTTCAGTTCAGTCATTCTTGTGACTGAGATGTTTCGCTTTTAATACTTAACGTTGTATTTTTGAATTCTGCCAGTTAGATTATTTCTATAATGTTCAATATTATCTGATATTATCTGATATTATCTGATATTATCTTATACTGGAAATTTCGGAAAGAACAGTAAAAAATATTGCCACGGTGGAATCAGGAATCCAGAGAATTCAGTGAAGTACCAGAGGCGGTAAAAGCGGCTATTTCTTAACAATGATGACCTGTATAACAAACCATCCATGGAGGACTACTTTAAGCCAATTTTAGAATAAATAGAATTGATTTACCATAACGTTATTAATAGATGACTACTATTTTTTTCTTTTAATATTGATATTGTCTAATATCAATTATACTCCTAAGATTTACTTTAACTCCGAGAACTTCACCTTATCATAACCGCCTCTTTTCTTATCTTCAGGATGCGGCTCAATTCCAATGATCGGAAATCTCATGAGTAGAAAGTCCCGGATATCTGGGATTCTGACTGAGAAAGTGAAATGATTTCACTAGCTTCTGATCAGCTTTGTTCAGGTTACCCTTGTCTGTCTTTTCTGTGAGATTTTTCCAGAAGAGTTCCATTTCAGGAATTCCCATACGTATTTTATATGGCATCCTTACTGATGCGGAAAAAGAGGTGATTTTGGAGATCCATCAAACGACCAACAAAAATCTATAAATTATTTCTCATAGATGCCGACTTCCTTCACTCTCAGTGTGAGGAGTTTTTACTGGCACAGTCAGGTGTAAAAAAGAAACTAAGTTCGTCGTTGAACCAGGCATAGCCCGATTTCTCGGGCTCTGCAGGTTAACTTATTCTTATGTAGATTTTTTTCTTAATAAAAAGAAAATTTTATTTATTACTCATAATCTCAATTCTATCAGATAACTCTTGAATGATTAAATCATTCTTTTTGCTGATTGAAATTTGCGCTTCAATGTTTTTTTCTAATTCAATGACCCTATTCTCTTCAACTTTTAATTTCATTTCTATAGATTTTAATGATTCATTATATTTATTTCTTATTTGAAAATTTGATACTGTTAATATCAATATAATAATGCATAATATAAAATCGAAAACATTCCTATAAACCATTAATTGTTACTCCTGTACTTTTTCTTCAGCTTTACTATTATCTATATCTGTCTTATTCTCCATTTGGATAGAATCATCAGAATCTCGATTATCTATCGTTTTTTGGCTTTCTAAAGCATCCATTCGGCTAGATAAATCATCCAATCTATTTGAAGTTTCTGTATTCTGATTTGTTAATTCTTTATTACTCTCAACAAGATTATCATTACTTTTTTGTAAGGTTTCAATTTTAGTATTAATTTCCTCTTTAGACTTTTGCTCTTCTAAAGTATTTAATACAAAATTCGTAACCGTAACAGCTGATGTAACCACTGCAATTGCAACTGGAAGGGTGCCCCCAGTAATGATTGCTCCTGCAATCGCAAGTCCTACTGTAGCTCCAGTTAAAAATGCATCGCGTTTTGTCTCTGAACTAGTACTATTCCAGTCATTTTTAACATAATTGACAATATCTTTAAAACTCAACCCGGTCGGATCAACCTTATTCAACGGATTGTTGTTACAATAAACATACCAATTTGTGCCATCCTGAATCGGATCAACATTTATGAATCGACCGGTCGTCGCATCATAATACCTGGCATTAAAATAATATAGATTTATCTCTTCATCAAGCTCTTTTCCACCGTAGGTGAATTTAGTTGAATCGATATTGCTGTTTTGGACAGTGGTCTGTGTAATGCTAGTAACCCCGCCATTGATATAAGAGGTATATTGGTCGTGTACCTGCGGTGCCGTCAAACCATAATCATAATATTTTATTTCATCTATGGTCCCCTGAAAAACACCGGGACCGATGTAAACCGACGAAGTATCAATCGATATTCCCAGGACATCAAGGTCTGCAACAGAGGTCTGAATATCCTCTGCTCCATTTATATAAATGGTTTTACTGTTGTCACTATAAGAAGTCGTAATGTAATACCATTCTCCCGGATTTAACAGGGTGTTTGAAATGACTTCATGATTCTCCGCAGGAATTATTTGAAGACCTGAGCTTGGAAAATAGGGATATTCTTGCTAGATTGTTCTGAAGGGGATAACAATCGGCTATGAAACTAGAGCAGGAGAAAGCTTTACTATCTGTTCATGTCGGAATTATAAACTCAGTCTTCCATCAGATTATTTTTACCAGAACTGTTGCTCCATTATCATTAAATTCCTATATTT
>JAEINM010000459.1 GCA_016342385.1 Spirochaetaceae bacterium
TAATTCAGATCTTCTACAGAAATCCATCCCAACTGCATCCTGCTCCAGGCTGAAAGGGGAACCGGTTGTGAACCATTTCCAGAAGGTCCGGCCCAGGCTCCTCCGGCCATCAATCCCCAGTCTCCGATCCCATCGGATTCATAACTGGTATCATAGAGATCGGGTAGTCCCAGAACATGACCGAATTCGTGCACAAATACACCGATTGAACTGTCTCCTGCTGTCTCAACAAATTCCGGTTGAATGGCATAGCTGCTGACATAAACATCATTATAAAGTGTCGGTGTAATTCCCCACTGGTGCGACCAGATTCTATTATCAATATCTGATTGAGAAGTATCACCTACCAATGGTCCTATTTCTTCTCCGGCTCCTGAATGAATGATTATGACAGTATCGACATAACCGTCCCCGTCATTATCATAATTCCGGTAATTAACAAAACTATCACCCAGAGCGACCACTTCAGATACAAACTCTCTGGGCCGGATATCCATATCATCACTAGTGGAATTGGCCCCATAATAAGCAAGATCTTCGCCAACAGTACCAACATTGTAGATATCAAACTCGAGAATTAATTGACCATTGGACATATCCTTATAGTATTTTTTCCAGCTTAAGGCATTATCATCGATACCCGTAAACAATTGACTGTAAAATGCCGGTGTAGAACCACCATCGAAGGGCTGATCAGTAAACCCCGCTAATAATACAAGTACTTTCCTTGATCCGAATAAAGGAAAACTCTTACTCGACACATTCATTCCTGCTCTGGAATCTGCAGCCATACGGCTGGACAGGAGGGGAAGCGTTCCGTTTTTTTTATATTCCTGAATGACATCGGGATGAGGAGGCATGGCATATATCACTGTCGATAGTAAAAATAATAATATTGCTAGGTAATGATTTTTCTTCATTATTTCTCCAACTGGAATGAGAACTCAGTAACAGTGATACTGAATCCTGTATCTTTTGGCTTATCTCCAATAAAATCGGGATTAAGAGTTTTTTTATCTGAGTTATAAAACCACTGCAATGGTATTTTGCTCTTAAAATATATAAATCGCCTTCACTATAGACTTTTTCGCCTATAAAGTACAGGTTTTCCTGAAGAAACAGAGAGGCCATTGCTCTTTGGCCAAAGGATCATATTGCCCTCCGGCCCCTTCCATGGAGGGGAGCAAGATTTCCGTTTTCCCTATAAAGAGATCACTATGAATAAGTGTCTCTTACTTCAAATAACCGATTTTTTTTTATTTTTGTGTATATTGAAATATTAAAAATGCGTTCATATTTAACAAATCCATGGATAAAATATTAAATAAATATAAATAAAGAGAAAAAATTGTGAAAATATTTCATTAATTTAGTAGTTTTATAGAGGTGCTTAGTCGGCACAAAAAGTTTTGTATAAAAAAGGAAATTAAATGGCAAAAGTAAATCCCAAGAGAATAGGCTTTTTAGTCACATTCGCAATTATAACCGGAGTAATTTTATTTTTTTCACAGTCTATTGTTGAAACAGTGGAAGGTGGAGAAATTCATGTGAAACAGGCTGCTGTTACTGGTACTCTGACAACGAGAGCGGATGAAGGACTTTACCTTCAGATGTTTGGTAAAATTACCAAATATTTCCGAACTCATGAAACATATTTATCAAATGATGCTTTAGATGGTGGGTCTGGAGATGAAACGAAAGCTACAACTGTCAGGTTTGGTGATGGTGGAACAGCTGAGGTCGGTTCAGTCACACAGTGGAGAATGCCGCTGACAGATCCGGATATAATTAAAATCCACAGAAACTACCGTTCATTTTCCTCACTGGCAGCTCAGGTGAGACAATGGGTTATAGAAGTTGAAAAACAGACAGCCTCTACTTTCAAAGCAGATGAAACCTATTCCACACGGCGAGGTGAGTTCTCACAGCTTATTACCGATCAGATTGCAAACGGTCTATACCAGACTACAACTGAAGATGTTAAGGTTGTAACAAATGAAAAAGATGATGATGGCAATGTCGTTATGGCGACAGTTACTAAAGTTGTTATTAAAACTGATGATACAGGATTTCCTGTTATTATCAAGCCGGGAATTTTCCAGGAATATAATCTTGAACTGGTTAACCACACTCTGAAAGATATTGATTACGATGAAACAATTGATAGTCTGATTGCTCAGAAGAAAAAAGCGGAGCAGGAAAAAGCTGTAGCTATTACAAATGCTGAAAAAGCGATACAGGATGCCTTAACAGCTGAAGCTCAGGGTGAAGCGGATATTGCCAAAGCAAGGGCTATTGAAGAAGTTAAAAAAATTACTGATGTTACACAGCAGGAAGCTAAAAAAGCCGTAGCTATTTTAAATGCTCAGCAGCAATTGGAAGTTGCCCAGTTAGACAGACAGGCCGCGGCAGAAGCAGCGGCAGCAAAATTAATTACTGAAAGAGCTGAAGCTGACGCTAACCTCCTGAAAGTTCGAGCCGGTTTAACACCGCAGCAGAAAGCAGAATGGGATTATAAGATTGCCGATGTGGTGTCTAAAAATATGGCCAGTGTCGACCTGCCGGAAATGATGATTTTTGGTGGCGGTGAAGGTTCGCCCATGAATCCCTGGGATGCCGTAGGGCTGGAATCTTTCATGAATATATCTAAACAGATTCAGAATCAGGAATAAAAAATATCCTAGTAGGGGCGAATCGCCTTTTTCGCCCCTAGGGTATTTTTTTTAATCAATCCCCAATCATTATTTCATTTTTTCTACAATAATTTGGCAAAGCATATTATATTAGGTTTATGAAACAAAAATATACCAATAATTTAATAGGACAAAGCAGCCCCTATCTTCTGCAGCATGCCCATAACCCGGTAAACTGGTATCCCTGGGGAGAAGAGGTGCTGGAAAAAGCCCGGCTGGAGAATAAACTGATTATAATCAGTATTGGCTATGCCGCCTGTCACTGGTGCCATGTCATGGAGCATGAGAGCTTTGAAGATGAAGATGTCGCCCGGTTTATGAATGACAACTTTATTGCCATTAAAGTGGATCGTGAGGAACGACCCGATATTGACAGAATTTATATGGATGCTCTTCAGCTTTTAACCGGTCGGGGAGGGTGGCCTTTAAACTGCATGGCTCTACCCGATGGAAGACCTCTTTACGGAGGGACCTATTTCCCGAAGGAAAACTGGTTATCTCTTCTCTCTCAGGTTCT
>JAEINM010000460.1 GCA_016342385.1 Spirochaetaceae bacterium
AAAAAAGAGGGCTATGATAATGTTGTTCTCATCGGACAGAGTGATCTGGCCTTTATTGTTGAACATGAATGTTATAAACTGGAAATCCCTTTTTTTCATGATCAGAAAAAAGATTCTGATCATCCGGGGAAAAGTTATATTGTGTTTGCCGAAGCTGAAAAAATCAGTTCAGTCAATACTAGGTATGACTATTCATTAAATACTCTGGTTTTGCAATAGAGGATAAGATTTGAAGATTACAATTGTCGGAAAAGGATCTTCCCAATAATATTATCAGTGCCATTGATGAGTTTAAGCATATATCTGAAATAATTATATCCAATAGAATGGACAATGAGCTACTGGATGTAGAAGATAAAGTCTATACAAGGGACTTATACCGAAGAGACTAAGGAGAACTGAAATAATGAAAGGAATTATACTGGCGGGAGGATCGGGAACCAGATTATATCCCGCCACAAAATCTATATGTAAACAGCTGTTGCCAATATATGATAAGCCAATGATCTATTATCCCCTGTCAACCTTAATGCTGGCGGGAATTCGGGAGATTCTGATTATTTCGACTCCTCAGGATACACCGCGATTTGAAGAGTTGCTGGGAGATGGTCAGCAATTGGGAATGAAATTGTCTTACGCTGTACAGGATGCTCCCAATGGACTGGCAGAAGCTTTTATTATTGGAAAAGAATTTGTGGGCGGTGATTCAGTCGCTCTTGTTTTAGGGGATAATCTGTTTTATGGGCATGATTTCTCTCATATGGTACAAAAAGCCGTCGCACAGAAAGAGGGCGCTACTGTTTTCGGGTATTATGTCAATGATCCTGAAAGATATGGTGTTGTCGATTTTGATCATGAGGGTAACGCCTTATCTCTTGAGGAGAAACCGGAAAATCCCAAGTCTAACTACGCTGTGGTCGGGCTGTATTTTTATGATAATGATGTTGTTGATATTGCCTGTAATATGAAACCCTCTGCCAGGGGAGAGCTGGAGATTACAGATGTCAATAAAGAATATCTGAACCGGAAAAAATTGAAAGTAGAACTTATGGGTCGCGGTTTTGCCTGGCTCGATACAGGAACTCACCGGTCACTTCTGGAGGCTTCTCAGTATGTTGAAGTCCTCGAAGCCAGACAGGGATTAAAAATCGCCTGTATTGAGGAGATCGCCTTCCGTGAAGGCTTCATCAATTTCAACCAGTTTAAGGTCTTAGCCGATGAGTTAAAGAAATCATCTTATGGTGAATATCTACAAAATATAGTCAAACAGGAAGGTTAATTCGTGCCCTTTGAATTTAAAGAAACTCCTTTGACAGGAGTGAAAATTGTTCAGCCTCGATTATTTGGTGATACCCGGGGCTTTTTTATGGAAACCTATAAGAAAAGTGATTTTGCTGCTGCGGGAATTCATGAAGAATTCACTCAGGATAATCATTCCTATTCATCCCGGGGCGTATTGAGAGGGATTCATTTTCAGTCAGCACCTCACGCCCAGGGAAAACTCGTCCGTGTGATAAAAGGGGCTGTCTGGGATGTGGCTGTCGATTTAATAAAAGGATCACCCACCTACGGCCAGTTTTATGGATTGGAATTAAATGAAGATAACAACACAATGCTCTACATTCCACCAGGTTTCGGTCATGGTTTTATCACATTGGAGGATAACACCCATTTCCTCTATAAATGCACAGCGGAATATGCACCGGAATCCGATGGCGGTGTCATCTGGAACGATCCGGACTTGAAAATCTCCTGGCCTTTAGGTGACATAGGTGATCCCCTTGTTTCCCCGAAAGACGAGGTCCTTCCTCAATTAAGGGGTATCAAATGATCTGGATTATCGGTGCAAAGGGGATGCTGGGGCACGATGTATCTCTGACTCTGGAAAAATCCGGATTGACATGTTATGGAAGTGATAAAGAGGTGGATATACTTTCACCCTCTGCTCTGGCTGCAAAAGCTGAAGAGATTTCTCCCGACTGGATAGTCAATTGCTCAGCTTATACTGCTGTAGATAGGGCGGAAGATGAAACTGAATTGGCCTATAAATTAAACAGAGATGGTGTAGGGAATATTGCAAGATTGGCCAATAAACTGGATATTCCAGTCATTCACATCTCGACAGATTATGTCTTTGATGGAACTTCTGAGACACCACTGGCAGAAGATGCTCCTACGGGACCTATAAGTGTTTACGGGAAAAGTAAGCTGGCCGGAGATAAAGTCCTTATGGATACCTGTGAAAAAGTATTTATAATTAGAACTGCCTGGCTTTACGGTCAGTTCGGTTCGAATTTTGTCTATACAATGATTAAACTCATGAATAAACTCGATACATTAAAAGTTGTAGCTGATCAAAAGGGATCTCCCACATGGTCGAGAGATTTGGCAGGATTAATAGCCACTATTATACAGGCCGATAGTACAGAGTATGGAATTTTTCATTATTCGGGAGAAGAGGATTGTTCATGGTACGATTTTGCCCGGGAGATCTACAGAGAGGGAAAGGAGACAGGACTTATATCGGGTAATTGTCTTATAAATCCCTGTTCTTCCAGCGAGTTCCCTACAAAAGCGACACGACCGGCTTATTCTCTTCTATCAAAAGATAAAGTGAAGACAGTCTTTTCCATATCAGTGCCGAAATGGCAGGACTCTATTAAAATTTTTATGAAAGGAATCAATAACAATGACATTATCTAGATCTTTTAAAAATATCCTGGTTACAGGAGGAGCCGGTTTTATCGGCAGTAACTTTATTCGAACACTATTGACAAAAACAGATTTCAGCGGACGGATTATCAATCTGGATAAACTGACTTATGCCGGTAATGCATCCAGTCTTGATGATATGATGGCAAAATTCCCTCATAGATACATCTTTAAACAGGGTGATATCTGTGATGCAGAATTTGTCCAATCCCTCTTTCAGGATTATGAGATTGATGCTGTTTGTCATCTGGCAGCTGAAAGTCATGTCGATCGATCAATAGAGGGGCCCGAAGCTTTTATAAATACAAATATCAACGGAACCTTTACACTGCTTGATGCAGCGAGACAATACTGGGGAGATGATCTTGATGGGAAGCTGTTTCATCATGTCAGTACCGATGAAGTCTTTGGTTCATTGGGAAAAACGGGGTTCTTTTTTGAAGATACTCCCTATGATCCCAGGAGTCCCTATTCTGCCAGTAAGGCAGCTTCG
>JAEINM010000461.1 GCA_016342385.1 Spirochaetaceae bacterium
GGATGATATACCCTTTTCTTCTCCCGAAAATAAAAGAAAGCTATTATTGCTTTTAGAATTATATCCTGACTCAAATAGAGCAGGTTGTGCTGTAATATATTTGAGCCAAATGACAGAAGGGGAAGAAAGAGAGAAATACCTAAAGAAAGCTATTTCAAGTTATTCAGATTGTTGGTTTGGGAATGGTGTCAGTGTAGAAGCTTATGCAGTATATTTGATGCATTTGTACTATAAGTCAATTGGTGATTTTGTAGAAGCGGATATATATAAAACTCAGATTTTAAATGAATTTAAGTTTTATTATGATCATTCATATTTATATCTAGGTTTATTGGTTAATCAGAATTAGGTAATGCTCGTTTTTATTATCCTAATTTCATCACCAGAATAAGGTTTAGTAAATGCATCAATAAAAATTAACTAAGTCCATAATTGTGAATATTGGTTATTATAAGTAGTTACACATTTCCAGCTGTAAATTGATGGATTGTATTAGTAATCTCTTGTTCTTAGTAAAAGAGTGAAAATAAACTAGATTTCATTTTTATTTTCTTATTTGACATACAATTTCACCATCTTGTTTTATAGCGAAGGAGAAGTCAAAAGCTTTAACAAGAGAAGAGATTTATTTGTTAATTTGAGTTATAATCAAAAGTTGTGGATGAGATAAAAAAAGAGCAAATCCTCCTGTATAATATTTGGTGACCAAACCAAAACAAAAGGGAGATGCTCTATGAAAGATTCTACAACAGAAAGTCGGTTTGAGAAAGATACAGATACCTGGTCTGTACTGGAAAATATACTTAGGGAAGGGGCTCAGCGAATGCTGATTCAGGCCATCGAGAATGAAGTCGATGAATTCATTGAGAAGCATTCTCTAAAGGTGGATGAGAACGGTCACAGAATCGTTGTCAGGAACGGCCACTTGCCGGAGAGGGTGATTGTTTCAGGATTGGGCCCTTTCTCGGTCAAGAGGCCAAGAGTTGACGATAGAAAACTGGATCCAGAAAAAGATGAGAGAGTCTCTAGCACGATTCTTCCCCGCTACCTCAGGAAGATTCCCAGTGTCGATAATTTGATCCCGGTTCTCTACCTGAAGGGGATATCGACAAACGGCTTTCAGGAGGCTCTGGCATCTATTCTGGGAGAAGGCGCGAAAGGGTTATCTGCTGCCAATATCGTCCGGTTGAAGAAAAGCTGGGAAGATGATTTTCTGGCATGGACAAGGCGTGATCTGAGCGGTAGAAAGTACGCCTATATCTGGGCAGACGGCATCCATTTCAATGTCCGTCTGGATAGTGAAAGGAGTTGTATACTAGTGATTATGGGTGCCGATAGCGACGGGAACAAGGAATTGCTGGCTGTCAGCGATGGCTACCGGGAAAGTGCCGACAGTTGGACAGAGATGCTGTTGGGACTGAAAAAACAAGGAATAGAGGTCGATCCAAAGCTGGCGATCGGAGATGGAGCTTTGGGATTCTGGAAGGCTCTGGATAAGGTTTTCCCGGAGACAAAGCGCCAGCGATGCTGGGTGCACAAGACAGCCAACATACTCGACAAGATGCCAAAAAGTGTACAGTCGAAAGCAAAGTCGTTGATCCATGAAATGTACATGGCTGAAACAGAAGAGAATGCCCTGAAAGCCTACGATCATTTCGTTTCATCTTTTCAGGATAAATATCCCAAGGCGGTTGGTTGCCTGACCAAGGATAAAGAGGATTTGTTCACTTTTTACAGCTTTCCTGGAGTCCATTGGATTCACATCAGGACAACTAATCCGATTGAATCTACCTTTGCCACGGTCCGGCTGAGAACGAAAAGAACGAAGGGGTGCGGCTCCAGAACAGCGACTCTTTCGATGGTCTGGAAATTATGCTGTGAAGCTGAAAAGACGTGGAAGAAATTAAAGGGGTATAAGCTTATACCGAAAGTGCTTCAGGGAGTTTTCTGCAAAGATGGCGTCCTTGAAGATGCAGCGTAAAATGAAGAGGATTGCTTTTTTTAATCCACAACATTTGACAATATCTCTGTTAATTTGCTCTAATAGGAAAAATGGGAAATAAGATAAACTGTAATTTATATATTTATAGGAATAAAAAATGATTGGAAGTATATACCTCTTTATAACAGAAGAGTGTAATTTAACATGTAAATATTGCTTTAATGATGACTCTTTACAACAAACTAAAGAAGTCCTAGAACTTTCAGATTTTAAAGTAATGTTTAAAAACCTCATTGAGTATAACAAGTTGTATAACAATAATAAAATAACAATACATTTTTTTGGAGGGGAACCAACAATACATCTCGATCTTATTGAAAGTATTATTGATTATGTTTTGAGTTTTGAAAAGATAATGTCAAGTTTCTTTCTCTTTACAAACGGAATTTTGCTATATCGGAATACAGATACATTCATACGTATTCATAAAAAAAGCAATCTAAGAATTCAATTGTCTGTTGATTCAGATCCTTCAATTGACTCAGAAAGAACCTTTCGTTTTGGCAAGGAAAAGTACGAAAAAAGCATAAACAATACAATTGATTTTTTAATAAATAATAAGATACGTTTTACAATTAGAGCGACTCTACCTCAGGCTAGAATTAAAAATTTTTATCAGAATTACAAGTACTTTTTTGAACTCACAAAAAAACATAAGGATATACTTTCAAATTTTGATTTTTACCCTGACCACGTAACATCAATATGGAGTGATTCTGACATTGAAATCCTAAAAGAAGAAATAAACAAAATTGTACAACACCAATACAACGAGTATAAGAACAACAATAAATTAATCAGTGATTCCTTTTTTAGGTTAGCTTTAAAACAGTTTGGTATAAACAATGGGATTATTTCAATTAAGTCCGCTAGGAATGCTAGAGTTTGTGGTTTTTGTCATAAATTAGTAGCAGTAGGGACCAATGGTGATATATATGCCTGCCACAGAGTGTATAAAATTGATAAAATGAAAGTAGGGAATTTAATAGATAATGATATAAATATTCAAAAAAAAGAATCAATATCTAGTGTTTTAAATAATAGAACTTTTATTAAACCACATTATAACCTTAAATATAGTAGTTGTAATGAATGTATTATAAAAGAAACATGCAAAGCCGTATGTCCAGCAAATAGTTTTTATACATCACAAGAGAGAGAGAAGTTTGAATGTATCTTTATTGTACATAATATC
>JAEINM010000462.1 GCA_016342385.1 Spirochaetaceae bacterium
AATGTGACGACAGGAGCCTCTTTTTTGCTCTGTTTCTTCAAGTAGTTGGCAAATACATAAGCCATGGCCGCGGAAATAACTTTGTCAGCACTACTGATAGATTCTTCTGTACTCTCTTCGTCGCCATTTTCGGCAAAAACTTTTCGCCAGCCCGAGGCTGAGAGTATCATGGGCTGCAGAGCCTTCTGGACATGGGATAAAGCTGGTCTTGAATCTCCGAATGGTAGTACATCGGTATGAGCAATTAAAAAACTGGTCTGTTTATGGAATATTTTTGGCATAATGTCATTATAACAGGAAATCTATCCCGGGTACATCTGATTTATATCATTTATTAAGGTGTAATTTTCAAAAAACAGATCGACAAGGGTCGGATCAAAAATCTTTCCGGAATTTTCTTTGATATACTTGAGGACTTCGACCTCTTCCCATGCTTTGCGGTATGGCTGATCGTGAAGCAAAGCATCATAAACAAGGGCAATTGATGCAACTCTCGCTGCTAGAGCAATTTGTTCGCCTTTTAAACCATTGGGGTATCCGGTCCCATCCCACTTTTCGTGATGCTGAGCCGCAACGATGGCGGCATTCTCCAGTAGTGATAAATGATGAGCCTTTAATATTTCTTCCCCCCCCTCGGTGTGATATCGCATCTCTTCGATTTCTCTTTCTGTTAATGATGTCTGTTTTTCAAGAATCTGGTCCTTGAGTAGTGTTTTACCCACATCATGCATAGCGGCGGCAATTTTTATCTCTTCGGCCTGTTTATGACTTAGTCCCGATAAATCGGCCAGGTGGAAGGCAATTTCTCCCACTCTATGGACATGTCTTGTTCCCCTGGTGTTGTGTCTTTCCGTAACCTCTCCAAGAGTGTAGAGAATTTCATCTCTCGTATTAATAGATTCGGACTTTCTCAAGTTATTCTGAAAAGCTATAGTCAGGTTTCTTGAAAATAATTCAATCAGGTATTTGTCTGTGGGTTCCATAATATATGAGCTCTCGAGAAGAAGGATATTTTCCTTATTTTTTCCCGATTTAAAATACCCGATATAAAAATTATCTATAAAATAGGATTCTTTATTTCTCTGAGACTCTCTGATCATTTCCTGAATTTTATCCGATACAGATCCTTCCAGAGGGTAATTGGCAAATGGTTCATATTTTCCAGTTCCGGCTACAATTTTCAGTTTATCCATTTCATCATTGACAGCGAAGGAAGCTGTCTCCAGATAAAGGGAATCTTCTTCTAATTTCAATAAACTGGTCAATTGAAGAAGAATACCTTCGACTAACTGTCTCATGGATTTCAATTTAAACAGATTATTGGAAGCTTCAATTATTTTTCTTAGACCTTTTCGGCTTTTTTCGAGAATTATCAGATCCTGATAAGCCCGAATAGCCGTTATCAGAACAGTATCCATTTTGCCCTTGGTCAGTTCTGTCTTATGCTTATAATCGTTTATGTCATAATCTATTATTATTTTTTTCTCCGGAGCTTTCCCCGGTTGTCCTGTACGGATGATAATTCTGATAAGTTTGTTATCCAGTTCATCCCGTATGTACTTCACAAGATCTAGGCCAGAGGTCTGCGTTTCCATTACAACGTCGAGAAGGACAACAGCCAGATCTTTTTCATTTTTAAGAATCTTCTTTGCTTCCGCAGCGGAATAGGCATTAAAAAAAGTGATCTCCCGTCCCTGAAAGATAAAATCATCCATAACCAGTTCTGTTAAGGAATGCATATCCACCTCGTCATCAACGATTAGAATCTTCCACTTCTTTACTTTAGGAGTTGATATTTCAATGGGATTTTTCTCTTCAGCAAATTCTAAAAAATCAGACATTAACTCTATTATAAAAGATCAAATCAGATCCTGCCACCGAATACCTTCTCCAGAGGGGATTTCCTTGATAACTCTTTTACCGAGAATCAGCTGAAAGTAGAGAGGCTGTATCCCGGGTCTCAGTTTTTTTTCAGTGCGGAGCAGGGCACAATTCCTTTCTGTCAGAACTGTTCCCTCTTTTAATTTTGTCAGGGCGTGAACAGAGCGGTTTGTTCTTTTATAGTTCTCTTTTTCAGCAGGTGCCATTTTTTTTTCCCCTGTGCCGATAATTGAATTTATCAGGAGGGGAGTGAATCGTTCACTAAGATCACTGATTATATTTTCAGGGCTCTTCATTTCTGCCGCACGGACTTCTTTAACCATAAGAGAAAAATCCTGAGGATTGAGAGCAATGGGGTCATCAAGTCCATCACTTGTATTTGACAGGGTAAAATGTTTCTCGATTATTGTTGCTCCCATAGCTGTTGATAAGAGAGGAACGAGTAGTGGATCAATCGAATGATCGGATATTCCAGTTTTAACTCCGAATAGCTGACTGTAGAGTGGTATGAGTCTCAGATTATACTCTTCCGGAGGAGCGGGATATGCTGTTATGCAGTGGAGAAGTGAAACATTCTTTTGTCCCGTAATTTTAAGAGCCTCTTCGATATCTCCAAGTGTGGAGACTCCCGTTGATAGGATGAGTTCCCTATTATAAGATTTTACCTCTTTTAGAAGGGGGTAGTGATTGAGTTCCGGTGAGGCTATTTTTATTCTTTTTGAATCGATCTGCTTCATTATTCTCGCACTTTTCAGGCCGAAAGGGGAGGCCAGAAACTCCAGTCCGCAGGATTCAGTAATACTCTTCAGTTCTCTATAAAATTTTACATCTCTTTCAAGCCCTTTAAACACGTCATACAAGGGAGTCTCGCCACCGGGGAGCTTTACAGTTCCCGTTAAAGGATGGATGATTTCATCGGCAAATACTATTTGAAATTTAGCACAATCGGCTCCGGAATCAGCCGCCGCTTGTATTAGTTTCTCTGCTTTGTCCAGGCTGCCCTGATGAGCTGTTCCAATTTCGGCGATAATTTGTACGGCTTGGTCGCGATCGTTCCCCAATATGGTTTCCATCTTTTATTTATCGGCATAGATGGGAAATGAATATATAAAAAGAAGGGGACGGTCGCGACCGTCCCCTTCTTTTTATTCCCGTTCCGTATATATTTATCTTCGGATTTCTTTGAATCCCGTATAGGGAATAAGGGTTTCAGGGATTTTTATCGATCCATCTTCCTGCTGAAAGTTTTCCATTAGGGAGATGATTGCCCGGGAGATGGCAATAGC
>JAEINM010000463.1 GCA_016342385.1 Spirochaetaceae bacterium
ATTGGGATTTCCTCTGTTTACAGTGTCTTTGAAGAAAAGATATGGCATCCCCGTCTCAATCTGAGACTTCATAATTTGCTTGAATAGGTCTATGGCATGGAGTGTCTTTCTGTTTTGTATATTTTTATTGGCTTCCAGAGCCAGGTAGAGTTCATTAAAATCTTCACCCCATAATTCGGCAATCTTACGCCCTGAAATCATTTCCACTTCATGAGGATCGAAGAGAGTCCAATCTCCTCTTTCCCGGACTCTCTCCATAAATAAATCGGGGACGACAATCTGCGGGAATACATCATAGGCCTTTTTTCTCTGGTCCCCCGTTTCGGTCTGCAGTTCCAGAAAGTCCGGAAGATCGAGGTGCCATATATCAATGGCCACGGTTACGGCGCCGGCTCTTTTCCCCAACTGGTTGACGGCCACGGCTGTATCGTTGAGAATTTTTATCCAGGGAATTATTCCTCCCGATGCATTGGGAACGCCCTGAATCTCTGAGCCGGCCGCTCTTATCCTGGACAGATTGAGGCCTACACCCCCACCGTTCTTGGAGATCTGAGCCACTGTGTTGATGTTGTAGAATATGGAATCCAGAGAATCATCTATGGCGGCGACAAAACAGCTGGAGAGATTCCCATTATCTCTTCTCAAATTTATAAGGATAGGGGTGGCCAGAGATATCTTTCTCCCGGCCAGCACATCATATATTTTCCGGGCTGCTTCAATCCGGTTCCCGGTTTCTCCTCCAGCCAGGTAGAGACTGATGGTCATAAACATCTCCTGGGGAAGTTCCAGGGCTTTGTTTCCCTCTTTTATCAGATATCTGTTGGTCAGAAGTCTGGCTCCGGCATAATCAAAATCCATGTCATAGTCGGGATTGATGTAGTCTCCCGCCTGCTCCAGCTCTTCTCTGCTATAGAGGTTGAGTAATTTATCGGAATAGAGACCCTTTTCTGTTATATAGGTCAGATATCTATAGTAATCACAGTATAATTCCGCCTCCCAGTTCCGCGATTGCAGAGCTTCTTTATAGTAATCCATCAGCATAAGCCGGGCTGCGATGATTCTGAACTCGGGCCGGTCTACCGATGTGAGTCTTAAGGTTATGTCTACAAGAGATCGCTGAATCTCTGATGTTGTTATTCTGTCTTTGTAAATGGAATCAATATGGCTTTCAATCTCCAGGTAGTCAACTCCTGTGTCTTTACAGGCCCGAACCAGTGCCAGGCGAATCTCTTTTATATCAATTTCCGATTCGCGATTATCCCGCTTTATTACCTTCACAATTATCCTCCCAGATATATTGGTAATAATTATCATTACTAATTAGTGTTTTGACAAGGACTTTTTTGAAAAAAACACTATATATGGGAGTTTCGCTTTTGTTGCTGTATAATGGGTTCAAGGACAGGACTGGTTTCATTTTTGCTCTAAAAACTTTTTCTGTGTATAAGAATTTATCTAATGAACTTTCAATTCCGTGAACTGATGATAACATTTTTTGTCCTTTTTACATTTAATTCGTGTGGATTTTTTTGATGATATCTCAAATGGCAAGATGAATGATATTTCAGATGATAAATCCGATGATGATGAAAAGATATTTAACAACCTGCTGATCGGCCATCAGGGGCAGATGTATTTTAACTTCGGTTTGCGCTCCAGGGGGACCGAGATTTATAATAATATAGGATTACTGGCATCCATGTATGGATTGTACCAGGTGGCAGATGTAGACCTTGAAAGTATATCTATACATGACAACTATTTTGAAAAGCTCGATAATGAGAATCTGAGGTTTTTTGTTTCTGAAAGCGCAAATACCGATGGGATAGTCTTCAGCCAGAATGGTTATTACAGCTCCGGAACACCGGAGTTCCGGATTAACTCAACTTCCTATGATCCCGATCAGTGGAAAGCTAATGTGGAAGACGATTCCCGGTTTGAGACTAATACAGTTAATGATTGGATTCGTGGTGGGTATGGGATTGTTTATGAGTAGATTCAAATAGCTCATTTTTTGATCTGTCTTTATTTGTGGTAATTTCGAGACAGGCTGAAAATCATTTTTTCTGAGCTATATTATTTTTCTGACAGAATAATTCTTGATCAAAAAGTGTTCCGTCTGATTTCAAACCCCGGCTGCAGAAATGTTTCCGCTCCAAACACATATCGATACTTTTTATCGAAATAGAAATAACTTCGTGCCCGATCCTCATCTCTTCAAAAAAGAAACTCATATTCGAAATATGGTCCAGTTACTAACCGTGTTCAGGATGGTGCGGAACCATCATTTTTCTCACAGAATTAACACTGTATTTATTTAAAATGAGCCGGAGTGCATGTCTAATCAAACGACACGAACTCGAGTCTATCTGGTACTCCCATAAGAAGGTATTTCGGAATTATAAATGTTCCAAACAACACTGAATCTTCATAATTTCCCAATAGCCTATCTACCGTCTCAGTTATACGTCATGCTCATACACCCCGCTCAATCTTGCAGTATAAAATAGTCAGTCCAAGAATCCTCCCTATGCCGGGGATTGTTTGTAATAATGAATAGGCTACCGGATCATGGTGGTTGGTACATTTTATGATTACTGACTCAAGATGTTTTATCTGCTCTTCCAGAGAGCTGATAATCTGAAGATCAGTTTCAATATTAATCTGCACCAAAGGATTTTTGAAATGATCATCCAGGCAGATACGATTGACTCAATAGGCAATTCTTTTCGCGATAGGTTCCAGGTTGTATTGATAATTGGTGTTTTGAATATGACCCAGGAATTCGGCTCTTTTCCGGGAGAGGAATTTTCTTCGCCGAAGTAGATCTCTGGCCGCTCGCATTTTTGGCGGATAGACATAAGCCTGAGGAATCATTCCTCCTCTCAATAAAGCTGCAATTTTCTGTGAATCAATTTTATCGTTTCTTATATTAAAATACTGAAAACCGGGGAGTCCTTATTTAGTATCAAACAAATGAACGTGTGCCACGAGAAGGCACCTTAATATATAGAGGTAATTTCGTAACTACAATATCGATATTGTCAGGATTTTTATTTTTCAAAAATACCAGGAAAGAATCCAACCAGTGAATATAAGATTTTTCTGTCTGATAAGAGCGGTGCTTTAACCTGAGAGCTTCCC
>JAEINM010000464.1 GCA_016342385.1 Spirochaetaceae bacterium
ATCAATGCATTCTTTCCCATCACCTGCGTAGAGGACATGGTATCCCAATCGACTTAGATTCTCACCTGTAATAATTCGTATTGTACTCTCGTCATCGGCTACAAGAATAGATCCGCTGCCAAACATCAGCGGCTCTTCCTGATTTTTTTCTTCAATTACGGCACTATCAAGAGTTACAGGTAAAAATATTTTTATAACAGTGCCCTTATTAATTTCACTATAAATATTAATAAAGCCCTTATTTTCATTTATGGTATTGTAAACAACGGCGAGCCCCAGTCCGGTTCCCTTACCCAGACCTTTTGTCGTAAAAAATGGTTCAAAAATGCGACCTTTGACCTCTCTGCTCATTCCGGAACCTGTATCTTCAACATCAATTTCTATGTATTGACCCGGTACAATATTAGAATTAGCTTCAATATCCCCTTTTTCATATTGTATATTCTTAGTTCTGATTATTAACTTTCCACCTCCCGGCATGGCATCCCGAGCATTGATACATAGATTTAATATGGCATTCTGTATTTGAGACCGGTCACCCTTTATCAGGCACATGTGGGCCTTCAAATCAGTGTGTATTTCAATGCGTTTATCAAAGCTGTGATTTAGCATGACCGATACTTTACTAATTGATTCATGAACATCAAACAGTTCATTTATAATCTGACCTTTCCGTGAAAAGGCCAGTAACTTCTGAGTAAGTTCGGCAGCCTGCATAGTGGAATCAATTATTAAATTCACATATTTTTTTAATTTCTGATTATCCCCGACTCTTTTGGCAAGAATCTCAGCACAGCCCATTATTCCTGCCAGCATATTGTTAAAATCATGGGCAATACCTCCAGCAAGCTGCCCTACGGCTTTCATTTTCTGAGATTGCCTTAGTTGCTCTTCCATTTTATGTTTTTCAGTAACATCATTAATGACTCCTGTGACTTTTACAGGATTTCCCTGTGCATCTCGTTCTATTTCTGCAATGGAATGAATCATTTTAGAGATGTCATCATCAGGGGTTACAATATTATAAACCTCATCATATTTCGTATTTTGTGCCACAAGATCAATCAATGCCTTATGGATAGATTCCTTTTCAACAATGCACTTTTCCACTTTTTCTGTTGTTAAGGGAGTGGTATCTGAGAGATCCAAACCCAAGATCCTTTTTGCTTCATCAGAAGCCCAGAATTCTGTTGTCTCAGGATCATATTCCCAGTTGCCCACATGGCCTACAATCTGGGCTTTTTGATAACGTTCCTGACTTTCTATTAAGGCTCTTTCCGCCTCTTTCCGCTCTGTCAGATCCATATTTGTACCGGAAAGCCTAATCATTTCACCTTTTGTATTTCTAGTAATGATTCCTCTGGAAAGAACAGAAACATAATGACCATCTTTATGTTGTAATCTCATTTCCAGCTCATAACTGTTAATTTCTTCTGCTGTCGCTTGTTCCATGAGAGATTGAACTTTTTCGGCATCATCGGGATGAAGCAGACGTTGCCAAAGCTGATCATCTGCGGGTAGTTCATTGGGTTCATACCCAATCTGCCGCCACCATTGAGGAGCATAATAAATTTTCTCATTGGCAAAATCCCAATCCCAGGGAGCATCATTGGAACCTTTAATTATTAGATTCAATCTCTCTTCGCTTTCTTTAAGTTTTTCTTCTGCTTTCCATTGCTCAGTGGTGTCGCTAAAAGCAATAGAAGCGTATTTAATTTTTCCCTTTGTATCATAAACAAGAGAGGCATTGACGTTGACCCAGGTTATATAATCTCTGTCAGGTCTTTTTATGCCTATAGTGTAGTCTGAAAAAGATCTCCTGGCCTTGAAAATCCGGTTTACCGGGTATTCTTCCAAAGGCAGATCTGTTCCGTCTTCTCTAACGAATTTCCACCTGGGATCGATGGCCTTCTTTCCTATTATCTGCTCAGAATTAAGTCCCAAAATCTCGCTCGCTTTAGGATTACAGTATAGAATACTGGTATCTAAAGCATGAAGGACAACTCCTACCCCTAAATTATCTATAAGCTTGAAATATTTCTCCTCACTGGATTTTAATTCCGCCTCTGCCTGTTTGCGGTCTGTAACATCACGCACGCTACTTCTATATCCAAGCCAGACTTTTGCATCACTGTAAATAGGCTGCCATGAAATCGCCATGAAACCAGGAGTGCCGTCTTTTTTTAATATTTTAAATTCAAAATTATTTAAAGATTTTTTTTGAAGGGCCTCTTTACATTTTTCAATCATCAGTTGTCTATCTGAATGAGCAATAATGGAAAAAGGGTAATCATTCATTGCCATACACTCTGAAACAGAATAACCTGTTATTTTTTCCACTGCAGAATTAACCCATAATAGTTTCCCTTCAGGATTTATCCAGCTTTCCCAGTCATAAGTATAATCAGATATGGCTCGATATAGTTTATCACTTTCAATCAATTCGTCCTCTATCCGTTTTTGATCAGTTATATCGCTTCCATATAGATTAACGTAATCCTCTACTTCTATAGGTGATACTGAAAATGTCAGTAATCTGTCAAAGATATATTCTTCCTTTTTTTGTAAAGCTCCTGTAGAAAGAACTTCTTTAATAATCTGTTTCCATCTGGGGGGGACATCTTTACCAGAAGTTGTATTCCAACACTTGAGAACAGTTTCCGCCGCATGATTGGCGTACAGAAGTTTCCCCTCTGCTGATATGCGAAGAACGGGATTTGGATTTTCCGATGGGAATTTGGCGAGATTATCTCTTTCTTCCTCCAAGGCTTTCCTATTGGTAATATCTTGAATGATAGTAATAAAAAAATCAGGGTTGTTATTTGAGTCTCGCACAAGACTGGCTGTTAAATTGACCCATATAATATTCTTGTTCTTTAGAAAAAAGCGTTTTTCTATGGAAAAGGTTTTTATCTCATCTTCAAGTAGTTGATCCATGTAATTCATTACTGTTTGTAAATCATCGGGATAAGTTAAAAAGTAAAATGTTTTTGATATTAGCTCATCATATGAATATCCAACAATGCTGCATAATTTTTTATTAATTTCCAGGAAAGTTCCATCCAGATCCAGCTGAGACACTCCAACCGCTGCCTGATTAAAAAAAGCCTCAAAGCCACTCTTCACTTTTATTATTTAC
>JAEINM010000465.1 GCA_016342385.1 Spirochaetaceae bacterium
TTCTTCCGGAAACCGGTCCAGATGAGGCTGTAAACGCCGCAGAAAAGTTACAGGAAAAGTTTAAAAATAGTGAGTTAGATGAGGATTCTCAATTCCCCTCAATTAATATCGGTGTAGCAATCTTTGGTCTCTATAAGATTGATACAGATCATAAACTCCTTTCCGCCGCCGATACGGCCCTTCGAAAAGCAAATGAATCCGGATCAGAAAAGATTATTCTTTTTCAAGGGGACGGATTCCTCGATATAAGTGAAGAGGGTTTTGAAATACAGAGGATTACGAGAAAACAGGGCAGACAGATCTTTGATGGAATTCCTATACACCGGGGAATGGCAGTAGGACATATTTTCATTTATAATGACCTGCTCTCCCACGAATTGGAATCTTATGACATTAGTGATGATAATCTTGAGATTGAATTCATTCGTATATCAACAGCTATACACAACGTGGAAAAAGATCTAGTGAATATGGAACACCTGGTCTGTGATAATCTTACAGAGGAATATGCCGCCATATTTCAGGCTCACAGATTAATCCTGAAGGATAATCAGGTTCTCGATGAAATTAAAAAGAATCTCTATGAAAAAAAAGTTAATGGAGAAACCATTGTACGGGAAGTGTTCAAAAAATGGGAAAAGCGTTTTCTGGCTTTTGAAGATGAAGTTTTCAAAAATAAATCTCACGATATTGCCGATATCTCTGGGCGCATAATCAAAGAGCTTCAGGGGATAGACAGTCAAATTCTTGAAAGTGCTCCTGCAGATTCAATTATACTGGCCAACAGATTGCTTCCCTCTGATACGGTGAATCTGAATAGAAAAAATATTAAAGCTATAGTGACGAAAGAAGGCAGTCGTTTTTCTCATATGGCCATTCTTTCTAAAGCGATGAATATACCTCTGGTAATTGTAGAAGATCTCGATCTTTCCCAATTCGGTCAGGACGATACGATTCTGGTCGATGGGGAGAAGGGCTCAGTCATTATAAATCCTTCAGAAGATGAATTATCTCAGGCAAAAGAAACTATTGGAAATTATGATCGTGAGCATATCAGCACAAACTCTTCAGATTTAAAGGATTTTTTCTATAAGGGGGAACCTGTTTATATACATGCTGCTGCTTCGAATAGAGATGAAACAGAGGAAGCTGTTTCTTACGGGGTTCAGGGGATTGGATTATTCAGAATGGAAGTTTTCTATCTGTCTCAGAATGAATTACCCGATGAAGAGACTCTTAAAAGAGAGATAGAGAGGATTTTAGAACCTTGTAAATCAAAGGAGATCGTCATAAGGCTGCTGGATATCGGAGGGGATAAAAATCTTTCTTATCTGGACATTACAGAACGGTATAATTCCAGCCTAGGTTTAAGAGGAGTGAGGCTATTTAAAAAGTTTCCTCACCTTCTGGAGACTCAATTAAGGGCTATAATAAAACTGAGTCAGAATTATTCGGTAAAAATACTGATTCCAATGGTGACTCTTGTTGATGATATTACTTTTGTCAGAGAGATGTATGAAAAAATAAAAAATGGATTAAAAATAAAAGAGGAGATTCCCATTGGAGCCATGATTGAAACTCCCGCTGCTGTTCTGGCTATTGATCCTATTCTGGAATGTTGCGATTTTGTCAGTATCGGATCAAATGACCTGATCCAATATACTGTTGCAGCAGACAGGGAGAAACTCAGCGTGAGTCAGTATTACGAAGAGGGTGGTAAAATCGTACAGGAGTTCATAAAGATAATAAATGAGAAAGCCTTAAAGAGCCATAAAAAGTGTTACCTTTGTGGTGAGCTTGCACAGAATAGAATTTTTACCAGGGATCTAATGGAAATTGGGTGCAGAAACTTTACAATTACCTCTTCTATCCTCCCGGCATTTAAAAAAACAATAAAAGCTCTTTCCGATTCATAGCAAAGGAAAATACGCAAAAAAGAGGGATCAGGGTACAAAAAAATACAATTTCCTCTGCAACTTAGCTTTTTTTTAAAATATCCTTCAATAATCGGGTTTTACCTCTTTCAATATTTTAAAAGTTTCACTATCATATAGTCATTATAGTAAAGAGGTTACAATGGCAACAGGTACAGTAAAATGGTTTAATTCTAC
This sequence comes from Spirochaetaceae bacterium, assembly GCA_016342385.1. Classification (GTDB taxonomy): domain Bacteria; phylum Spirochaetota; class Spirochaetia; order DSM-2461; family DSM-2461; genus Spirochaeta_F. The sequence goes on from JAEINM010000465.1 coordinate 2,112, forward strand.
TAAAGGCTTCGGTTTTATCCAGCAGGAAAACGGAGAAGATCTATTTGTTCACACAAGTGAAGTAGAAGGTTATCTGAATGAAGATGACAAAGTAGAATTTGAAGTTGGTCAGGGTCCAAAAGGTCCTTGTGCAACAAATGTAAGAAAAATATAATTTTTTTTATATATTCAGTTCAAAGCAGAAGGAGTATTCTCCTTCTGTAGCTCAATTTAAATATCCGGATAATAATTCTTTATCCGGAAATTTCTCGTTTATAATTCATTTAAAGATAAAATATCCTATTTGGATATTAAAAAATCAAATTTAACATTCCTATTTCACAAACATAGAACTGTCGAGATTTTTTTATATAAAGTCGTCAGCTGGTTATGCTTTTTCTTCTGAATCCTCTTCATTTAATAGGATCAGTTCTTTAGAGTGAAGTAGAACATCTACAATTTTTTTCCTTCCCGAAATAAGTAATCTCTGGATAGTCCCTCTCGAAATACCCATAGCTTCCCCGGCTTCAATCTGGCTTAGGCCATCATAATCACAAAGACGAAGAGCTTCAAACTCGTCGAGATGTAGAGTTGTTTTTTCCAGATCTCTCGCAGGAATACCTGAAGGTTTAAAATTCCTATTCCCGTCAAGTCTCCGGCAGATTCTCTGTTTGCATCTTCTAGGCATATAGTCTCCAGTCATTTACTATAGAAGATTTTTTACATTCTGTTAATCCTGTAGTTCATCATTCTTGTGAGATTCCTTTTTCAGAGCTTCCTTTAAAAATACTCTGACCAGGAAGGACTCTTCAAACCTCAGAGAGATTTTTAAGGACCACCAGTTCAAGAGGTCTAAGTGTGTAGTTTCTTTGCGAAATATCCTTTTTACCATCGGAATTAAAGATGAGGTTTTTCTTTTGCAGATCAATTTCATGGTTGTGATTTCCCAGATTCATAATCAGGATTGTATTATCCGAATATTGTATTTCAACAGTTTTCCCATGTTTATCAACCTTAATCTCTGTATCATCATCATATTCCGCTTTTC
>JAEINM010000466.1 GCA_016342385.1 Spirochaetaceae bacterium
ACTTTTAATGATAATTTATATTATTTACCGAATTTTTCGTATAAAACTGCAATAAGGCAAAAAAAAAATATTTAATTAAAATTTAAATACCAACTTAATCAGCACTGTAACTGCTGTACTATAGCTTTAGAGCTAAAAAGATTTTTTTTGTTACAAAAGAAACACCAGTTAATCCTATTGTATAGCAACAGACCTTGAGAAGTTTATATATTTTAAAAAAAACGATAGAATAAAGAATCCAAAGTAGATTTATATATGAAAAAAATATTAATGCCGAAGCTGAATGACTTTAAAAAAAGAGGTCCACCTCTCTTTTGATACTTTTAACGTGTTTACTATAGGTTAATTTTACGAAATACGCGTTTCTATGTGCAAGTATATCCGAGAAATTACAGTTTTGACAATAATGTCAAGAAAAGGTCTCATTTGACATTATTTCTGCTCCTCCATATAATTCTAGCGAATGATAAACAAGTTAAAATTTATTACTTTGGTAGTATTGCTTTTACCCTACCTCTCAGCTGCAGCTGAAGAATCAGGGAATTTTCAGTTTTCCGGGACCTATAAGCACTCTTACAGTAAAACGTTGGATCATAAAAATGAACTCTTATTCCAGGGGTATTACTACCTGACAAATGACCTGACTTTAAGCTCAGGATATTCCAATTCTATCAATTCTATTGGGGAAAACTTTTATTTCAGTCTCCAGATTGACAACCACCCCAGGCTTCTCCGATACGGTCTGAGTTTTCTCAGCAGGGATTTTTCCGATTATGGCATCAGGGAAAATTCAGTTTTGCCGACTATTGCGCTGATGACCGGGTTATTTGAAATAGAATTGGGATTAAATTTCCGGATACTGGAAACAGATGTTCAGACAGGGACAATTCATCCTCTCTACAGAATTCAATTTAATATTTTAGATCGAAACCGATGGGGATTAACTCTCGGTCTGGGGAATTTTGGGGCCTTTAAAGCCGGTAACATTACAGATATACATTACATCCTGACAAACAGAATCACCCTTAATGAAAAAATTCAAATAATCACAGTCATAGGACTTCACAATGCCGGGCAGATTGCCCTGGCTAGTTATTACTCTGCTTTTTTCGGGCAAATCGGGATGAGATACAATATATGATTATAAAACCTATTCGATTTATCTCTCTTCTCACGATTCTTATCTTCAGCAGCTGCAATCTAGGTGTTGATTTCGGAGGGTTTTTCTCCAGTTACTCCAATCCCGATAGCAGATTTGATGAGAAAGATGAACTGTCTATGCATTCCGATCCCCAGCCTCTGCAGACAATACCCCTTATAAATGGAAAATTAAGTTACAGTTTCTCTATTATTTCAGACATCCATGTCAAAGATAACAAGGCTGTTCATCTAGAACAATTTGTGCAGGATCTTCTGATTCCCGAAGATAGATTTATACTTGACTGTGGAGACTCGTCTCAAAGCGGTACAGCAGAACAGCTGGAAACATATAAAACCATTTTAAACATTTCCGGTATCCCCTGGTTTGGGGCAATCGGTAATCACGATCTTTATTTTGAGGGCTGGAAAAACTACAGAAAGATTATCGGGCGTTCCATATACTCTTTCCAGGTGGGTAGTCCCGGTTATCCCGGATCTCTGTTTGCCATAGTTCTCGATTCGGCCAACGGGACACTGGGGGGAAAACAGCTGAACTGGCTTAAGGAAACATTGAAAATGCAAAAGGGGTTATGGGATCATCTGATTGTAATAACTCATTCCCAGTTCTTCTCCACCGGACTAAACACCGTAGTTCAATTTACCGATACCAACGAGATATATGCGCTGATGCATCTTTTCAGAACATATGGGGTGGATTACGTATTTATGGGTCATAATCATAAATGGGATAAACGGACAATTAACGGTGTAAACTATATATCTCTCGATCCACTTATTAAGGGAAATAGTGAAGATTCCTATATCAGAGTCTCTGTAGAAGGTAGCGATATTTCCTTTGAGAGAATCATGATTCCCCCTATTTAATCAAAAATAAAGTTAAATCCCTCAGCGCCGGTAACATCGAGGTTATCGGTGAATTCAGAGGGGAACCTATCAATCGTTGTATATAAAGATAAATCAGCATAGTTGACTATATAGGTTATTTCCTGGGCGACTTCAATACTGGTAAAATGGGTGACCACAGAATCGATCCCATTAATAGTTTTAACAGGTAAATAGGCGATTTCTCCTGGTCCGGGATTCGTGTCCATGTCATAAATATCATTTCCATTGGCATCATCCCAGGCGATAAGACAATTGACAGTGGCAGGATCTTCGGGAAATGTGATCCTATAGGAATCTGATGAGTCCATTGTGGCGAGTACAATAGGTGTAAATGTTCCGGTAGTATTTAAATTCTGATCATGGTAAATACTATCGGGTTCTCCCGGTGTCAGATTATCGTATATAAAAGTGACATCTGGTGCAAAAACTCCGACCTTTACATTGGCTGTTAATAACCCGCCGCTGAGAGTCCCTGAAAGAGTGCGGATTCCCGATCCGTTGAGGATACAGGAACATAAAAAAACAGTTAAAAGCGGTAAAAGATATTTTCTCATATTTCCATTATAGCCCACTATTTTTACGGTTCCATTCAATTACCTCTTTATAGGGAAGGTTCCCACCGAAAATATCAAGAGCGCTGCCGATAGTCAGATCAATTTTACCCTGCCCCAGCTCTTTGACAACCTCTGCATCATCGAGATTTCTGGCTCCCCCGGCATAAGTCGTCGGGATGGAGACCCACCGGCCAAGTTTTTCCACCAGAGTCCTTTCAATCCCCCGGCATAACCCCTCGACATCTGCAGCATGAATGAGAAACTCATCACAGTAATTTTCAAGTTCTTTCAGATTTTCTTCTGTGATTTTGTAAGATGTAAATTTCTGCCATCGGTCAGTGACGACAAAATACTCATCTCCCTTTTTGCGGCAGCTCAAATCCAGGACGAGGTGTTCCTTTCCCACTATTGAGACAAGTTCTTTAAGCCTGGTGAAATTAATTGTTCCATCTTTAAAAACCCAGGAGGTGACGATAATGTGGCTGGCTCCCAGTTGAAGATAATGCTTACAATTCTCCCG
>JAEINM010000467.1 GCA_016342385.1 Spirochaetaceae bacterium
CCGGTTGCCAAATATAACAAAACCAATAAGACTTCTAAAGTTGTCAGGAAAAATGAAGCAGATTCTGTTAATGTATCAGATGAAGCTAAAAGAAGTGCAGAACTCCTGAAAGCGGCAGATACGGCCAAGTCATCTCCTGATATCAGAATGGATAGAGTTGAAGAGGTGAAGGCAAAACTTCAGGATCCAAATTATATAGATGACAAGGTGCTCGGTGAAGTAGCCGATAGCATAATGGATATGTTCGGTATCCGCTGATCTTATGGATCGGGGATAACAAAGACAGGGCTTGCTCTGTCTTTTTTTTTTAGAGGATGCAATGGCTGAAATTAAATTTGAGTTTCCCGGATCTCTGATTTTCGGGAATAAGGAAATTTTAAGAATCGGTAGCGAGGCTTCTATCTGGGGGGAACGGGTTCTGCTCATAGCCGATTCTGTCCATAAAAATACGGGGACTCTTAATCATATAAAAGAAATTCTGGAGAAGAACAGGCTGAAAGTGCTGATCTATGGAGATGTTCATTCGTCGTCTTCAACCTTTTCTATTGAAGAGGCCGTCTCTCTGGCCCGTAACAGTCACGCTCAGGTGATTGTCGGCTTAGGCGGAGTAAGGGCTCTCTCCTTTGCAAAAGCTGTTGCATTTGTTGCAGCTGGAGAGGGTAATATCGATGATTTCTTTACGGATAAAGTAAATAGGAGGGTAACTCTTCCCTTAATAGAGGTTCCCACTTCTTTCCGAGACCCTTTTCTTCTTTCCGAGTCATGTTTTCTCACAGAGAGCAGGCAGAGAACTTCAGCTATCTGTCATTTACCGCCTGCCAGTACAAAACAGATTATTGTTGATCCGACCCTGACCGTTTCACTGCCGGCTAAATATACTATTCTTTCACTAATGGAAATCTTATTATCTTCTCTTGAAGCTTTTCTAGGAATTCAGTCCTCATTTCTCGTTGAAAATTCGGCGTTGGAAGCCATAGGTAAAGTCGCACGGAATATTGAACAGATAGCCGGTAACCAGGGGGATCTTAACTTGAGGAAAATCGCCAGTGAAGCGGCTGTTCATTCAGCAATGGCATTATCCATGACGGGGCCACTTCCCGGCCTGATGCTTTCCTATGTGACCGGTTCCTACTTTAGTGTGCCAAGAGCATCAGTTTCATCGATTCTATATCCCTATATTTTTGATTCCTCTCTCTATAATAATTCAGATAAGTTAATGACCGCAGGGGATATTCTGAAAAAAGAGCTCAAATGGGAAACTTTTTCCCAAAGAGATCCTCTGAGCTCTGTAATCAGAAGTATGATTGCCAGATATAAAATTCCGGTTCGTCTAGGTGACCTTAAGATAAAATCCGATGAATTATCAATTTGTTCTGACATAGCCGGATCAATAATTACAAGAAATCAGGCTTCAATAGGCACCGACAGCCTATTTGGAATTTTGCGGGAAGCTTACTGAAAATGATAACTCTGAGAAAACTGGCTTCTCTTACAGATGATACAAGAAGAAGAAAGTACCCTCTTTTATTGCAGAAGATTGAATATGACATTAAAAATGACAGATCTGTAAATACTATTTATTTATCCGGTTTACTTCAGATGATTTGTGATGATTTTTTTTACGGTGAAATCTTTAGATCAGATGTATGTCAACTGGTGAAGAACATCTCACTTCTGGACGGGAGTGAATTGTTATGGAAGTGCAATGCTGTCAGGCACAGTTTACTGCAGGCTATTCATGCAGAACCCGGTGACTGGGATTTTGAAGAGAGTGAATCTCTATGCCGCAGTGAAAGAATTATCGGAGACTTTTACCTTTATCTCGATGAGATCAGATCTCCCTTTAATGTGGGGTCAATATTCCGCACAGCTGAATCATTTGGAATTAAGAAGATTCTCATTTCCCCGGGGACCGTTTCTCCTGAACACAGACGGGCAAAAAGAAGCTCCATGGGCTGTATTGATCTCGTGCCGTGGAGCTATGGCTCATTAAGTGAATTGATTGAACCTGTCTTTGCTCTGGAATTGGGTGGACAATCAATTAACACATTCCCCTATCCTCCTAGAGGTACCTTAATTATTGGTTCAGAAGAACTTGGGGTTAGTCCCGGAGGGTTGAAAAAAGCAGATGCCGGCCTGGGGCGATTATCGATCAACACCGGTGGAATGAAGGGATCTATCAATGTGTCTGTAGCCACGGGCATTGCTCTGCAAAAATGGTTTTCTCTTATCTTTTAAGATTTTTTTCTATTTCACTCTGATTAAATCCAACTATAATTTTCCCGTTGATATCGATAACAGGAACACCTCTCTGCCCGGATTTATCAACCATTTCTTTTGCTTTCTGAGGATTTACCATGACATTAAAATCAGTGAATTTAATATTATTTTCTTTAAAATACTTTTTTGCAACATTGCAGTAACCGCAGGTAGGTGTTGAATATATAGTAACTGACATTATTTCTCCTTTAGGAATTTCTTATATATGAAATGTAATATATATAAGAAATTTTGTAAAGCCTAAAAGACCTATGAGTTGCTTATATTAGATTTTTCATTTTCAAAATCTTTTGAAAGCCTGTCCATAATATGTTTAATCTGTTCAAAGCTGGTGATTTTAAAGAAAGCCAGTACTTTTTCATTCAGTTGATCGAAGGTCATCTCTTTTTTTTCCAGATTGCAAATGGCATTTGCCAGATATATGGTATAGACAAGGGGTTTATAATCACCGGTGCAGTTTTCCGGATTGTGATGATAGCCTATTGCTTTTACCAGAGAGTCGGGGAAATTCCATTTTTCAGCAATTTTAGCTCCGACTTCAGCATGATTGTATCCAGCTGATAACCTTTCAAACAGTTCTCCGGGAATCTCTTTGTCTATGGAGAATTCCTGAATCCTTTCAATCAGCATGGGATGAACATTGGAGAAAACTATTTTTCCCATGTCGTGGAGTATTCCTCCTATATAGGCATCGTCAACCAGATCTTTTTTCAGACGTCTGTTTCTGGCAAGATTGTAGGAGTAATAGGCGGTTCTATGGGCGTGTTCCCATAGTTCTTTTTTCTCGGGAAAGTTTAATATCTTCTCTGTTCCATAGCTATAAAGAAGGTTTT
>JAEINM010000468.1 GCA_016342385.1 Spirochaetaceae bacterium
TTAATATCCATGGCAATATAGTCTACATTCAGTTTTCTAAGTCGTTCTGGATATAAGCCATTAGTATCAATCTTTACTTTCAAGCCGAGACTTTTTATATAATCGACAAGATCCTTTGTCCCTTCATAGAGCAGAGGTTCTCCTCCGGAAATGACGACGGCACCCAGAAGATGCTGTCGTTTCTGAAGGAAATCTTTGAGTTCATTAATGGATCGAAGATTCTCATCATTACCTCTATGGTTAACAAGAGAAGGATTGTGACAGTAGGGGCATCTGAGGTTGCAGCCCGGTGTAAAAAGTATTGAAGCGACTTCCCCGGGGTAGTCGAGGAGAGTCGTTTTCAATAATGCTGCTTTCGCAAGAGGCATCAGGCTGTTTGAACTTTCAGGAAATCTTTCAATTTAGCAGCATTTCCCGTTCTATATATTTCCGATCCTGCTGAATTATATAAAATGACAGTCGGAGCACTATATACCGAAGAATTCATGGCTTCTGTCAGACCATTTGATTCATCGACATTGATTTTTGTTCCTTTCAGTTCTATGGCATCAATAACCTCTTTTACAGGTGGACAATTGGGACATGTCTCTTTAAAAAAGAAGGAATAAGCAGCCGCTTCGGAATTTTCTACAGCTGTTTTTTTCTCAACAAAATTTATTTCGATAGCTTCAGAAGCTGCTGCAGCAGTTTCATCCTTTACCTGAACTGTTTCAGGAGCCGAGAGCTTTTCAATATTGCGTGTTTCCAGATCAGAGAAATTTACTCTCTCTCCGTATTCTTCACTTTTGCCTCTGTTCCAGTTGACCACAGATCTGTAATACCCGACTATTCTTGCATAAACTTCCGATTGTCTTCCTTCAACATGATTCAATTTTTCTCTCAACTGATCTATTTTATTGTCTATATCGGCCACTGTGGTCATTATTTTGTCTCCTTAACTAATTGTTCTTTTTCTTTTTCGAGTTTTTTAATTTCTTTTTTTATAGACTCTTTTTCCTCTTCAGCACATTTAGGACAGTTGAAGTGTTCTCCTTCAAGGTAGCCATGAACCGAGCAGATTGAAAAAACAGGTGAAATGGTAAAGTAAGGGAGTTTGTAATTGCTGGCAATTGTTTTTACCAGTTTCTGGCAGGCTTTCCAGTCTTTTATAGATTCTCCCAGCATACCGTGGAATACTGTTCCTCCCGTATATTTTGTCTGCAGTCTGTCCTGAAGATCGAGGGCGTCGAAAATGTCCGGTGTGAAGTCGACGGGAAGCTGGGTGGAGTTCGTATAATAAGGTTGGTCTGTTCCTGCTGTAATTATGTCTGGAAAATGCTTTTTGTCGTGCTTGGCCAATCTGTAACTGGTACTTTCAGCAGGAGTCGCTTCCAGGTTAAAAAGATCACCAGTTGTCTCCTGATAATCGGCTAGGCGGTCTCTCATATAAACCAGAACCTCGTCTGCAAAATCCTGTCCTTTCTCTGTTGTCAGGTCTGTCGATGAGAAGTTGAGGAGCGTCTCGTTCATTCCCACCAGACCTATAGTGGAAAAATGGTTGTTCAGATGTTTCAGGTATCTCATTGTGTAGGGAAAGAGACCAGACTCTAAAAGTCTGTTAATTACTTTTCTTTTAATCACTAGCGAATCTTTTGCCAGATCCATGATTTTATCCAGTCTGCTGAAAAATTCTTCTTTTGATGATGACAGGTAACCGAGTCTCGGAAGATTAATTGTTACAACTCCCACTGAACCGGTGAATTCATCTGATCCGAATAATCCGCCGCCACGGTTTCTCAATTCTCTTTTGTCCAGCTGAAGCCGGCAGCACATGGATCGTACATCTTCAGGATTCAGGTCGGAATTGATGAAATTCTGGAAATAGGGTGTTCCATATTTCGAAGTCATTTCAAAGAGCAATCGGGCATTTTCAGATTCCCAGTCAAAATCCTCTGTAATATTATATGTGGGAATAGGATAGGCAAATCCCCGTCCGTTAGCATCACCATCAATCATAAGCTCGATAAAGGCTTTATTGATAAGGGCCATTTCATCTTTACAGTCGCCGTAACAGAAATCCAGTTCCTTTCCACCGACAATAGCCTTGCGCTCTTTTAAATCTGTGGGACAGACCCAGTCCAGGGTGATATTGGTAAAGGGAGCTTGAGATCCCCATCGAGACGGAGTATTGACGCCGAAGATAAAGCTCTGAATGGCTTGTTTCACCGCCTTATAGCTCATATTGTCAACTTTGACAAAAGGGGCAAGATACGTGTCGAAACTGGATAGAGCCTGAGCGCCGGCCCATTCATTCTGCATGACACCGAGAAAGTTCACAATCTGGAATACCAGCGTGGAAAGGTGGGATGCCGGCTTGGATGTAATTTTATCGGGAACTCCGCCAAGACCTTCTTCAATAAGTTGTCTGATCGACCATCCCGCACAATAACCGCTGAACATAGATAGATCGTGAATATGCATGGCACCACTTTTATGTGCTTCTGCTATATCAGCACTATAGATATTTTTTAGCCAGTAGTTAGCTGTTACAGTTCCGGAATTATGAAGAATGAGTCCTCCCAGTGAGAAATTGACATTCGCATTCTCATTCACTCTCCAATCGGACTGCGACAGGTAACCGTCCATGGTATCATCAATATCCAGCATCAGTTTCTGTGCATCTCTGATTGCCTCATGTCTGGCTCTGTAAAGAATATAATTCTTGGCCAGTTCAGGGTGTCCCGAGGCTATCAGAACATTTTCGACAATATCCTGAATTTCCTCTACAGCCGGTGCCGAGTTGGGATGTCTCTTGGACATAATATTTTCCAGTTTAATCTCAACAATACCCGTCTGTTTTTGTACAAATAACTCTGCTTCTTTGATCCCTGTAGCCAAGGCTGACTTCCTGATCGCATTAGCTATGATATTTCTATCATAAGGAACAGCCTGACCGTTTCTTTTAACAACTTGTTTGATAATACCAGTATCAAGCCCCTCTCCAACTGTAAGACCGAGAAATTCCTTCCAGTCTTTACTGTCTCCCATTTTTTCCACTACTGCCTCTTTTCTTTTACTTTTTATATTTCATACTTATATTTTCAATTTCATTAATAAATTCATTTA
>JAEINM010000469.1 GCA_016342385.1 Spirochaetaceae bacterium
CCCTCAGACCTGGAGATTGCTCAGGCTGCGGAAGTTGAACCTATTCTGGAAATTGCGAAATCTATCGGAATCAGTGAAGATGATCTAGTACAGTACGGTCCCTATAAAGCAAAAGTTAAACTGGGGGCTCTTGACCATGCTCCAAAAGGGAAAAAAGCGAGATACATAGATGTGACAGCTATTACTCCCACACCTCTCGGTGAAGGAAAATCCACTACAACGGTAGGGCTTACTGAAGGACTCGGATTTCTGGGGAAAAAAGCAGCATGTGCCATCAGACAACCTTCAATGGGACCTACTTTCGGGATTAAAGGCGGTGCCGCCGGAGGTGGTTACAGCCAGGTTGTTCCCATGGAGGACTTTAACCTTCATCTAACGGGAGATCTTCATGCCATAACAGCAGCTCATAACTTAACGGCAGCTGCTATCGATGCCCGCATTTATCATGAAAGCCGATGGAGTGATGCTTTTCTGGCCAAACAGGGCTTAACAAGATTGAATATAGATCACGATGCGGTTTCATGGAGACGTGTGGTAGATATAAATGACAGATCATTGAGAAATATTATTGTTGGAATGGGTGAAAAAGCTGATGGTGTTTTAAGAGAAACAGGATTTGATATTACTGTGGCCAGTGAAATTATGGCTATTCTGGCTCTGGCTACAGATCTCAAGGATATGCGTGAGAGGATCGGACGCATGATTGTCGCCTATAATCGGAAAGGAGAACCTATTACTGCCGAAGATATTGGCACTGCCGGTGCCATGACAGTCTTAATGAAAGATGCTATTATGCCTAATCTGATGCAGACTCTCGAAGGTCAGCCGGCCTTTGTTCACGCAGGGCCATTTGCCAATATCGCCCATGGTAACAGTTCCATTATCGCCGACAAAGTGGCATCGGCTTATTGCGATTATCTGGTCACCGAATCGGGATTCGGCGCTGATATCGGAATGGAAAAATTCTTCAATATTAAATGCCGGACATCAGGTATGATTCCCGATGCTGTTGTTCTTGTGGCAACAGTTCGTGCTCTGAAAATGCATGGTGGCGGTCCGAAAGTCACTCCCGGTAGAGATTTGGATCCTATTTATAAAGAGGAAAATAAAGAGCTGGTAGAAAAGGGTTGTGATAATCTGATAGCCCATATAAAAAATGCCAACAAATTCGGGATACCCGTTGTTGTGGCAATCAACACATTCCCCACCGATACTGCCGCCGAACAGGAGATTATCCGGAAAAAAGCTATAGATGCAGGAGCTTTTGATGCGGTTGTTGCCAACCACTGGGCCGATGGCGGAGCCGGTGCGGAAGACCTCGCGAAAGCTGTTATAAAAGCCTGTGAGGAACCGGCGGATTTTAAATTCCTCTACCCATTGGATAAATCCATAAAAGAGAAAATCGAAATCCTGGCCAGTGAGATCTACGGAGCCGATGGAGTGGAATATTCTTCTGAAGCCAATAAAAAGATTAAACAGTTTACTGATCTGGGATATGGTGATCTTCCAATCTGTATGGCGAAAACTCATCTCTCAATCTCCCATGATCCGTTACTTAAAAATGCTCCGAAAGGGTTTGTATTCCCGATTACCGATATCAGGTTAAGTGCCGGCGCAGGATTTCTTTATCCTCTGGCGGGAGATGTCAGAACCATGCCGGGGCTGGGAACTAAACCGGCCTATATGAGTATTGATATCGATACGGAGACAGGGAAAATTACGGGATTATTTTAAATCATTGTAGATACAGGGCATGCCTTGTATCTACATGTTTTAAATCCCGTAATTTTTACAATGAGAATTATATTAATCGGTAAGAATCTTTAATAAGCTGTCTGTTGTCAATATTCCAGTCGAAGGTAATTCGGGCAGCTCATTTAATTCAGGGACACTTTCCGCATCATTCTCCGGTTCATTTTCAATGGGTGGTGCAAGCTGCCACTTGCCGTCATAGTACAAGTCGTTCATTACCCAGTATATGTCTGATCCCTTCATATTTTCATTTTGAGAGATGTAGTCCCAGACTGAACGACCTTCAGCATCGTATGCTTCAAGCTCAACTCCTTTGTTATACAAAGACTCGACAATTTCAGGGTTGTATCCCGCTGAAGCGAGCATTAGAAGAGTTCTTCCCGCTATATCTCTTTTACTGATATCAGCTTTATTTGCCATTAAACGGAAAAAAACAGCGGGATTTTGGTTCATCTCAGCAGAAAGCATTAAGGCTGTCCTTCCTTCATTGTCCCGTGTTTCCCTATTCGAACCGTATTCTAATAGTAGCCCTGTAATTTCCGGAGATTGATTCCAAGCTGCCGCATACATTAGTGCTGTGTTGTGAGAATAGGGATTTCTCGTCTGTACATCTGCTCCGGCATCTAGCAGTATTTTAATGATTTCAGGATTGCCGCACCAGCTGGCTGCAGTCATCAGGACGGTATAACCACGGGAGTCTACTGCGTTGACATCGGCACCTCCCTCAATAAGCCTCCTTGAAATTTCGGGATTATTGTTTGAACTGACGGCAAACATTAAGGGAGTCCACTGGCTGCCGGCCCTTTTATCAATTTCCGCTTCTTTTTCAAGTAAAAAAGTGATTACTTCCGGATCATTTGAGAGACCTGCCCCATAGAGCAGAGCCGTATAACCTCCCTGGTCTTCGGCATCGATCTCAATCTCTGTTTCCGAGATCATTACCAGTTCTTCTATTGTCACTGTTTCCCAGTAGGATGAATCAAAAGGCCATACACCCTCTTCCCCGCAGATTGAAAAAAGGGTTGTGCTGAAAAGTATAATAAATGCAAATCGTCTCATCTCTCCAATATATCTGAATGGTGCCGATTTGTCTAATTTATATCTTTAGACACAAGTTTCGAAATCAATCGATTTATCTCTCACAGGGATCACATTTTATTTGGTGAAATGGTCTATGTTATGGAAGTTTTCAGTGTTAAGAGAGGAGACCGATATTCTATTGGTCAAAAAACCGTTTGCTATTGTTGTTTTCTGTTTTTTGAGTGTCCGGGCGAAGATAAAGGCTCTCCTCCACCGTAGCTAATAGAGAGAAGTCTAAACTATACCAATAGAGAATAT
>JAEINM010000470.1 GCA_016342385.1 Spirochaetaceae bacterium
CCCCTATTTTTTTTAACCTGTCCAATAAAAATCCATTGGTTTTTTCAGCTATGGCAGCATTATTCATGGAGAATCCTGTAGAAAACATTTCAGGGAAAACAGCGATATCACAATCCTCATCACAGGCTTTTATAATAAGATCTTCTGCTTTTTTCAGATTCTCACCCTTGTCTTCCCAGAATATATCCATCTGCATTAGAGCTATTTTCATCTTTTGAACTCATTTTCCCGTTTGCAGGATTTTCGATTCGACATAATATTATCCCCTTTTCTTTAAATGAGAATTCTAATCTCATTTAAAAAAAAGAACCACCTCTATTTTCAGGTGGTTCTCAACGGATCTGTTTTGCTACTTTTTCCAGCGCTTCAAGCCCGGTAACACAGCATCCAGACTGCTCCTGGCCTGATCGGTATCCATCCCCTGCTCCACCATAAAGGGAACACAAGTGTCGATCATCTGCTCCAGAGTCTGATCGGGATTTTCAAAGGATCCCCTGGAATAACAGTATTTACAGTAATCGCTATTTATACTTCCATCTTTCTCGGTTCCCATCAGCTCGGTTCCCGATAAGGGCATCGCACAACTCTGACATAATTTCTGTTCCATAATCTTTCTCCTCTGCTTCTTGATTTTTATCCTATTATAGGAGAGCTATTACGACAGCAGTATGTCATAATTTGTAAAGCACCTGCATTTTTTTTATTCTTTTTTCTATTTCTGCTCTCAGAGAGAGAGGCTCAAGAACCTCGGCATGATGTCCATAGCCCATAATAAGGGAAATAAGCCATTCATCGACTGGGAACTGTCCATTAAAAAGAATGAAACCATCTTCATCCTCTTGTGCACAGCGGGGATCAAAAAAATCGGGAATCTGGCCTTTCACTTCCGGAGCAAATCTGATTTTAAGTTCTGAACTGTCCCGTCGGTTACCCAGTTTCCCCATTATGGAGGGATTCCCCACATCCTCCCTGGGGATAAATCTCTCTTTCGACTCACAGAGTTCAAATATCCGGTAAATCTTAAAAAGGCGGTATTCTTTACGCAACCATAGAGATACCACGAATTACTCTTAAGCATAATGGTATATGGTTCTACAGTCCGAATAGTTTTACTGTTATACAAATCATAATATTCAAAGGAGATTAGGCAGGACTCTTCAATAGCACTGTTTATGCGGTTCAAATTCTCCTGAAAATCTCTATCGGCCCCCCATGGTGTCATATCGATATGCAGGTTACCCAGAGAAGGAGAGTTCTTATTAATTCCCCCCATTTTCTCCAGGATTGTTCTAATGGAATCGGTAAAAAGTGTATCACTGAATCCCCGGAGCATGACAATCAGGGTGTCCATCTCTTTTGCTGTGAGAAAACTCCTTTCCAGTTTATAATTTTCTGTCAGTTGATAACCACCATGCATACCGACATCTCCATACAGGGGAATCCCTGCGGCACTTAGAGTATCCATATCCCGCTGGATTGTTCTCACAGAAACTTCAAAATACTTCGCCAGCTCCTTTGCCGTCAGTTTCCTTTTATTGAGGAGCAGCATGAGGATGGAGATAAGGCGTTCGACTTTCATATATATTGTTTTACATTATTTTTGCTTTCAGATCCAGAACAAAAGCCCCGGGAAATGATGTGTTTTTATTTGTTATTTTTCAAAAACTTTCATACAATAGAGTGTGAAAAAAAATATCAGTTCCAAACAACTTCTTGCATGGTTTGATTGCCATAAAAAACAATACCCCTGGGGAGAAAACAAATTACCTTACACTGTCTGGATTTCAGAAATTATGCTCCAGCAGACTGTAGCAACATCGGTTGTTCCCTATTTTAAACAATGGATTACCGACTATCCCGATATTCAGGCACTGGCCTCTTGTGAACCGGAAGAGGTGCTCAGACACTGGGAAGGGCTTGGTTATTACAGCCGTTGCCGCAACCTTCACAAAGCGGCGAAAGCCATAATGGAAAGGTTTAATGGTATTTTACCCGACTCTTACAGTCCTCTGATATCCCTTCCCGGAATCGGAGATTATACGGCCAGAGCGATTCTCAGTATCGCCTATGGAAAACCCTATGCTGTACTCGATGCCAATGTGAGAAGAATCGTCCAGAGATTCACGGCAACCATGGAATGGGACAAAGACCTGGACAAAGAGACACTGACAGAACTGGAAAAAATTATTCCTCATCACAGACCCGGGGATTTTAATGAAGCCATGATGCAGCTGGGCCAACTGGTCTGTACGACAGGATCTCCCCGATGCGGAATCTGTCCCATAGGCGCAGAATGCCTGGGGTATAAAACCGGTCTGGCAGAAATGATCCCCCAAAAACAGAAGAAAAGAATCAATAGAGAGCATAAGACCGCACTCCTGTTCTTTTCCAACTGCAAAATACTTCTCAGACAGAAGAAAAAGGGGTTATTTCACGATCTGTGGCTGATTCCGACTACAGAGAAAAACAATTTAGAAAAAATCAGGGCAATTGATGGAGAATGGACGGGAATCAATTCAATCTCCCTGACAGAAAGAAATCACTTTTACACTGACAATCAGGATATACTGACTCCTCTTCTGATCACTACAGATCAGATTGATCTCTCTGATATGACTCCAGAAGACAATGAACTCTATAGGTATCAGTGGGTCGCCATTGAGGATCTGAATAATTTACCATCCCCTTCTGTCTACCGAAAAATCCTGAATGAGGCAAAAGGATATCTGTGAAACAGCTTTTTTTAAAAAAAATATACCTTATTGTTTTTTAAGATACTCCGCCATTTTCATATCTTCCTTTGTTGTGTGCTCAACAAACCACTCGACAAGAAATGAAAGAATATCGTCTCTCTCTATTTTATTGATCCTGTACATACTGATCATATCGGCTAATGCTCTTATCAATTCATTATGGAGTTCTTTATGAGATTCAGATCGGGGATAATTATTCAATACCATGAGGTTTTCTTCGCTACAAAAATGGAACCGGGCATATAATAATATTTCCTCAATATAATTTGATAATAAATCAATAGAGATATGATCATTATGACTTTGGGAGACTCTCTTTATGATCTT
>JAEINM010000471.1 GCA_016342385.1 Spirochaetaceae bacterium
TTTCAACATAGAAGGTTTTTTCAATTATAATAAACTCCAGCAGCGCTTCATTGTATTTCCCTAAATAGTATAGAGCCTGGCCACGATAAAAATGGCTTTGAAACCTGGTCTCCTCATCGAAATTGCGAGAAGTATAGGGTTCAAGTTGATTCACTGTCTCCGACCATTTTTTGTTCAGGAATAATGTCGCAATGATAGAGTTTATATTTCTATTGTACGATAAGGTGATTGCTTCCACTTGGGAGTAGCCCGGATATGTCCTGCCAATCAGGCGGTTGACTGATTCCAGGGTTTTATGGCTAATCGTACCGGTTGTTTCCTGAATCTCCTGCCGATTGAGCAATACGCCGGATTCCAAATCGGCGGTCACTTTTAAAAGAGGCAAAGGCATTGGTGATTTCACATACAAGGCATCAGTTGTCACCTCATAGGAGAATTTAACCTTAATGGGGGTTTTCGTGTAATTCCCCTCATAGAGGAGATTTTCATTACCTGAACGGTATAAGCCCCCATCGACAGCGGCATAATAATAGTCGATACCCGCCATAGGGTCATCTGTAAACTCTATTGATGATCCTTTCTTTTCAGTAATGTATATAGATTTAAGAAGAGTCTCATAGCTGTTTATCTCTGTTGTATTGCGGAAAAGAATTATTTCTCTCTCCTCCCGTGAAGACTGGAGATTCAGTTTTACTTCCGTATCACTAACGGCTGCAGTCAGCTGACTTATAGTGGAGCTCTTAGTTTCCTCTATATCGGATTCTTCGATTTTTATAGCAGTTGTCGTTACATTTCTATAGGGTATGCATATTTTGTATACTTGTGTTGAATCTTTCACAAAAACCGCATAAAAAAGTTCAGATCCTACTGGCGGTGTATCTCTATAGACCTGAATTCCAGGATCTGATTCTCCGATTTTTTCAGCAACCATAAGATTATCAGCAGTCAGGGCTATTCCGGCTCTGTAAATTTCATAACGTCCCTCTGCAACATCTTTGGCATCTTTCCAGGATATGATAACTTCGGTCCCCGATGTTTCCACTTTAATTCTGGAAGGGAAAGGAGCATATAGTTTCATCTCCTGAGAAAATAGAGCATTTGATAGTATAATAAATACAGAGAGGAGAATTATCTTTTTCATATCTTTTATTATAATCGACATAAGAGTAATTAATCTGCAGGAAAAACTCATTTGGCCTTTATCAGTTTAACGGTCCAACCCAGAAAATCAGTATACAGTTCTGTTTCAATAATCATTTGGCCATCCATTTTAGCGGTTAAGGGGTCCATATAGATCTCTTTCCATTTTAAAAAAGCGATTGTCCGATCCATATCCTGTGCTTCAATGGTCAGAATTTCTCTTTCTCTGTCCCTGTAGAGAGGTATGGAAGAAAGAGCTGTCAATGTTCGGGCTTCCTCCTCTCTTGAAGACTTAGAACATATGTCTAAACTTCTGAACTGTAATCCCAATAAGCGATGTATAATATCACTGGCTTCATAGATAATATTATCTTCAACAACACTTTCAAAAGTATTCTCTACAATAAAAGCAGCCAATCTACTGTGGTTTCTCCATTTTTCAATGGGTAGCCGTTGAATTTCCCCTTTAAGAAAAAGGGTCAGCTTTGTATTTTCAAGGGCATAATTCATAAGTTCTTCGCCATTGACGGCAGTGCAGTCGATCAGGACGGCCTCTACTCCGCACTGTTGTAATAAATCAATATCCTCAGTGGTTTTCACTGAAACAATCAGGTCGTATCCATTGGAACAGCAGGATTCTAGTACTTTTTCATCTTCCGGATCTGTTATGATAAAGTGGGCTCCAGAAGCTAAAGCTCCTCTGATTTCACCAGTATTACAAATACACTTGGCACCTATAAAAAGATCTTCGTTCTGGTTACTGATTTTTACAGAGTCATATTTCTGGTTAGCCGACCAGTTAAATAGAGCCACAGGAATATGAGCTTTTTTCAGTGACTGTGAAATAGTGATTATTTCATCGGGATTTTTTGGGGCGATTGAAAAAATTAGTCCGAAATCTTTTAGCTTTCTGAATAGTCTATTCATGGTGATAATATAGCAATTTAAGGATATAATAACAAACATGAACTATCGAAACAGAGCCATAAAGGCATATAAATCAGTTTCCAGCGATAAAAAAGAAGTTGAAGATTCATTTAAGGATGAATTGGCAGTAAAACCATCTGCAGCTAATAAGGACGAACCAACAGGTTTTCTTAAATTGACAAAAGAAAAAGCTGATTACTCTAAAATAGCAAAATTCCTTCTTCTTCTGGGAAAAGAGGAAGCGGCTAAGGTTGTAAAACATCTGTCTCCTCTGGAAGTGGAAAAGATTTCTAAAGAGATCAGTCAAACTAAACGGGTTGATCGTGTTGAAGCGGAATCTCTACTGAAGGAATTCGGTTTTGATCGGGAAAAAGAGGCTGTCCGTGTTCGCGGCGGGGCGGAAGCTGCTGCCCAGATCCTCACAAGAGCATTCGGTAAAAAGGAATCGGACAGGCTTTTGAGAAAAGCCGTTCCCCAGGTTGTTGAAGGACCATTCTCCTTTTTAAATGATCTTGGATTTGAACAGTTGATTCTGCTGTTAAAAGGAGAATCCGCCCAGGTCATTGCACTTGTACTCCGATATCTGGATCCTGCCTTGTCCTCTAAAGTGATTGAAGCTATGGATAAAAAAATCAGTTCGGCTGTTATTAAAAGAATAGCTAAAGGTGGAGCTGTCTCTACAGATGTCATTCAGGGCATGGAGGAATCTCTAAAAGAGAAGATTCGCAATCAGGGGCAGGTGGAAAGTGAAGAAATTGACGGCCCCTCGGCACTGGCGGAGATACTCAAATATATGGATATTGGAGATGAACAGAAAATCCTCGATTCCCTGGAAGAAGACAATGCAGAAGTAAGCCGGGATATTAAGGAAAAACTTTTTACAATCGATACGGTCTTGCATATTAACCGCAATGATCTCCAGAAAATACTAAATGAGATGAGTGAACGGGAGATTGCCATCATTCTCCGCAGAGTCGATGAAGAGGTTAAAAAGAAGATCCG
>JAEINM010000472.1 GCA_016342385.1 Spirochaetaceae bacterium
GTCATGGGGTCTGATATAGAAAAACAGGATTTTCTCGGACTGGGAGATTATTTCAATAATACCGGTTCAAAAACTGATTTGTCCGCCAATAATGGTGTATTTATTGAAGTTCATAAGTTTGCTAAGTGGGCATCCAGGCATCTGGGTATTCCCGAAAGTTCCATACCCAGTGCTATTGCCGGTCTGCTGAAACGGAGAGTTATCCACAATGTCCCCGGTTCTGAAGATGAATCTCATATTTTTATTGAAAAAAGAATCATTTTACGCATGCAGTAGAGATAAGGTATGGCTTGTCTCTACGTCATGCGGTGCGGTTATGCTTCCATAAACCAGCTATCCAGCCATCTATATACCTTATTGATTCTTTTCCATATTTCTTCATCAGTTTCTTCAGACACTTCATCTGCCAGAAGTTCGAGAGACGCAAGACTCTCATTGAGAGAGCCATTGAGCTGGCGACCGCTTTTGAACCAGTAAACTCCCTGGCCGTCAGTCATCAGAGTGAGAAATCCTATGGTCTGTTTCTTTCTCTTCCCACCTTCAACCGCTTTTAGGATGTAACATAGCTGATAAGATAATTCTTCGAGCTGCTGGCTGTTTCCGACATGATAGTTTTTACCGGGGAAATCTTTAATGATATCCTTTGAGGGATTGAGCATTTTAGCTGCTTTCAGGATGGTACTGACCCTGGTCACAGTCATAAACTCAACTCCTTTGTAATACATTTTCCCTTTCAATCCTCCAAAATCCGGTAACTGGTCAGGGCTGTAGGGCTTTAGAGCTCTGGAAAGTTTCTCCCAATCCATAATGGCTATCTTTTTGTTTTTACTTTTATCAGACACGAGTTTAAAAACTGTAGAACCTATATTAATTTCCCATGTTGTGTCCCTTTTCCCTTTAATCAGTTCTTTTCTGGCTTTATTTCCGGCTTTTTCCTGTATCTGCATACTTTCTGACAGAATAGGGCT
This sequence comes from Spirochaetaceae bacterium, assembly GCA_016342385.1. Taxonomy (GTDB): domain Bacteria; phylum Spirochaetota; class Spirochaetia; order DSM-2461; family DSM-2461; genus Spirochaeta_F. Next base: position 969 of record JAEINM010000472.1, read on the forward strand.
AATATTTTTTATCCAGTGTTTTTCCAGAGGAGATACGGATCTGGCATATGTTCGTGATGTTTTAACAATTTCGCCGGCAACGATAAAGCGGGGATTTTCTCTGAACATAACTGAACCGGGATGAATAATTATTTTTTCCGCAGTCAGACTTTTATAGACTCCCCGACCGGAACGAACACAGACAAATTGAATTAATCCCTTGGCACAAGCTGTCAGGAAATCCTCCATTGTCCCCCCCTCTGTTATGGGGACACCCATATCACCGACAATTTCTTCCAGCTGATTCTCAATATTCAAAAGATCATTCATTGTCCTCAAATCGAGATAATGACTGGTACAGAATTTCTCTTTATTATCAGTGGCGAGATATTTTTCAAAGAGATTGAGATAGGTCACAAAATCCCCGCCGTCTTTTCTGAATCTGTGGTGTGCTTTTCTTGCTTCCAGTTCTTCTCCCTGGGGCAGGAGGTAGGGCGAATTGGTAGAGAGAAATGTTGTGGCAATAATGACTTCCCGCAATACCGATGGGTATTTCATGATCGCTTCGACAATCATTCTCGCATGGCGGGGCATAAGAGGGAATTTTACCATCAAATCCCCTATTGACGAGAGGCTGTTGTCCTCTTCAAGGGCATCGAGCAAGTGTAGAGTTTCCACGGCTCCAATAATCCCTTTTCTTCCCGGTGGTGAGATAAAATTAAATGAATGAAAGTCTCTTATGCCTATTTCCGCCATTCTGAGCACAACTTCCGCCAGGTCTGTCCGATAGATCTCTTCCCGCGTGTATAGGGGACGGAGCTTAAAAGTATCCTTTTCATATAGTCGGAAACAGATTCCCGGCTGGGTTCTTCCTGCCCGTCCCTTTCTCTGATTGCTCGAAGCCTGGGATATTTCAGTTTCAATAAGAGAGGAGGTGAATGTTTTAGGATTGTAGAAATTCTGTTTGCATAAACCCGAATCGATCACAGTAGTAACACCGTCTATAGTAACACTGGTTTCGGCGATATTGGTAGAGACCACTACCTTGGTTTTCCCCAATGGTGCTTTTATAAAGACCTTTTCCTGTTCTTCTTTTCCAAGTCTTCCATAGAGTCCCTGAATGTGAAGTTTCCTTTTTACAGGAGAACTTTCAAGTTTAGCAATAGTATCCTTGATGATTTTTTCACCTTGAAGAAAAATGAGAATATCTCCCTTTTCTCTGGCATTCCTCTCAACGATGGCAGCAATTTTATTCACAAGTTCTTCCGGTTCATCCGATTGGGGCGGGTCGTAGATGACAGTGACCGGATAGGGCTGAGTTTCAATTCTCACTATGGGGCAGGCATCAAAATATTCTGAAAAAACAGAGGTATTCAATGTCGCCGATGATATGATTACTTTAAATTCCGGTCTGTAGGCTAAAACATTTTTTAAAAGTCCGAGAATAAAGTCAATATTGAGGCTTCGCTCATGAGCTTCATCTACCATCATAACAGAATATTTGTTGAGCATGGGATCAGTTTTCATTTCCTGGAGCAGAATCCCATCGGTCATAATTTTCAGTTTTGTGGAAAATACCGTTTCATCTTCAAAACGCATTTTGTATCCTACAAGGCCGGGAATAGTGGTTTTCAGTTGTTTGGCTATGTATTCACTGACAGATACGGCGGCAATTCTCCGCGGTTGTGTTACTCCGACCATTCCATGGTTGGAATATCCCGCTTCATGAAGAATCAGGGGCAGTTGCGTTGTTTTTCCCGAGCCCGTGGGACTCTCCACGACGATTACCTGGCTTTTCTCCAGGGCTTCCAGTATTTTCTCTTTCTGTTTGTAAACAGGTAAATCTTTTGGTTTCATATTTTTAATTGTAACATTTTGGTAAATAATAAGCAAAAGAGTGATATTTATACTTTTATTATACTCAATTTGACCAGAACAGCGAGTATGGCAGGAAGAATGACCAGTGTACCGACCATGGTGAATGTCAGTGTCAGGCAGACAAGAGCTCCGAAATACACAATCCCTTTAAAGGATGCGAATGTCAGAACAAGTAACCCCCCCACGATCGAAGCTGTTGTCAGTGCTATGGGTCTACCCGATATTCTACCGCATCTG
>JAEINM010000473.1 GCA_016342385.1 Spirochaetaceae bacterium
TAGAACAGGTCTGCCTCCCGGTGTAAACTGGGAAATAGCCGGTCAGTCAGCCGAAACCTTTAATTCCTTTAAATCACTGCTTCTGGCCATGAGTATTTCCGTCTTTCTGGTCTATGTGGTTATGGTTATACAGTTCGAGAGATACACTCAGCCTCTTATCGTCATGGCATCTGTACCCTTTTGTATCATCGGGGTGGCAGGGGGGCTGCTGATTTTCGGCTCCGGTTTATCCATTGTCGCCTTTCTGGGGACAATCGCTCTTGCGGGGATTGTTGTGAATAATGCCATTGTTATGATCGACTACATCAATATGCTCAGAGACCGGGATGGAATGGCTTTAAAAGAGGCCGTTCTGACAGGGAGTTCTTCCCGGTTGAAACCGATTCTTATGACGACTCTGACCACTGTTCTGGGAGTTATTCCCATGGCTATTGGAATGGGAGAGGGTTCAGCCATGTACGGACCTCTCGGACAGACCATTGCCGGAGGGCTTCTGACATCGACATTTATTACCCTGTTTATTATTCCGATTTTGTATTATCGGCTGGAGAAGAGACGGGCTTCCGGAAAAAACAGGATTCCTCTTTCATAGAGATTGATCTATATTTTATGGGGATCAAAATTGGTGGGTAGTCATCTGCCTTTCCGGGGTTTTCCCCTCTGTCATTGAAGACTATTTGTTTAAATCTTAATTTATTGACGGAATATAATAATTAGTTGATAATTCTACACTTAAGGGAACTATAATGAAAATCAAAACAATCGGAAAGAGATTTCTTCAGGTGCTTTTAACTCTCCTTATTCTCCTGGTGCTGCTTTTTCTAGCGCTTCTTATACATCATCAGATGACAAAGGTCTCAGCTGATGATTTTCTTCCGAAAGATGCTCAGGCCTATATAGAAATTGACTCCTTTAAGAATTTTTATAGTGATGTTATTGATTTAAAAGCTCTGGAAATTATTCTTTCTCAGGACGAGTTAAATACTTTTTTCCATTCAATTTTAGATTATAAAAATAATGAATATTCCCAATCTTTTCTCTTTCAGGAAGCTTTGAATCTAAAAACCAGTATCATTCTTAACGATGATTTTTCTCCCTCCTTTATTATTGATCCCGGTTTAAAGGGGATTCTCACCCGGCATCTGCCTTATTTTTTCAACCGGATCAAAAATGAAAAGATTGAAATCACCACATCTTTAATGGACGGGGAGACTGTCTATACTTTCGCATACAATAAGGATAAACAATATCATATTCTAATCAGAGAAAATCTTATTCTTCTAGCCCTGAATAAAGATCATTTAAAAGCTATGCTCTACGCGGAAAAAAGCGGCGAGGGAATGGTTACGAGAAATCAGCTTGAAAAGATCGAAGCTGTATCTGTCAAAAATAGTATTTTAAATCTCTTTTTAAGAACTGATGAATTTCTGTCAACTGTACTGGAAAAAGATTCCTCTACAGGAAAGCTGCTTTCCATGATCGATTTCCCCTCTCTCAGCTCAATCTCTTTAGCTCTATCAAATACAGATATTAATGTGAAAGCATCAGCTGAAATAATCGCGAAGACTGAATTAATGAAGGATTTTCTGGGCTATAATGCTTCTCCCCTGGGAGTTATCAGTATTCTTCCCGATAGCACCAATATATATACATCGGTTAATTTCAAATCTTTCAAAGACCTATATGGGATTATTTCCACCCTTCAGGATGATTTTGTTCTTGAAGATTACGATTCCCTCCTCAAGCTGATTTCCGGATTGAAAAGTGATGATATTCTTTTCAGCTGGACCGGATCTGAAGCCGGATTGTTTACCATAGAGACGGCACCCGAACCGGTTGTTTTTGTAAAGATTAGTGAGGAGGAGACATTAATGGATGTTCTTTCTTCTCTCGATTCCTCTCTCCTTTTAAATATCAATGATACACTGATCATTGACAGTATCAGGATCAATCAGTTCTCCTACCCCGATATTATAAAAGCCGGAATGACATTTGCAAAGAAATCTACAGATCTGCCTTATTTTATCACCTATAAAGATTATCTTTTTCTATCGATGAATCCTGAAAATCTGGCCCAGATGGTACGGAAAGAGAGGGCAGGGGAACTGCTGGTCAAAGAGAAAACCTATAAATCCATAACCGCCAGGATTCCCCAGAATGCCAATTTTTTCTTTTATTATGATCTGAATTCCGCTTTACCCCGGTTTATCACACGATCTGACCTGATGACTCAACTATTAAGAGAGTATGAAAAAGGAGTGATCTCTCTCTTCTACACAGAGGATAAGGTTCTGTTTAATCTCTCGGCAGAGAGTTCAAATAGCAATAGAACATCATTATTTCCCGGTTATCCCAAAAAAACAAAAGGGATTATATCACCTGTCATTGTGGCTGATATTACGGGAGGCGATTCAAAAGAATTAATTTATCTCAATGAGGATTATGAAGTAACCATTAATGACATAACAAATAAACAATTGACTTCTTTAGCGATTAATAATAAAGCGGCACTGACTCTTCTTCCGGAGAAAGAGATTTTTATTAATGATACTGAGGGCGTTTTATATAAAATTGACGGAGAGGGGACACTAATAGATCCCTTTCCCCGATTCTCTGCGGCAAAAGACAGCTTTCCCCCTCTGCTTACCCATCAGGGGCTGATAATGTTTTCATCTCTGGATAAACAGATTCAGCACTATGATCTGTCGGGGAAGCTATTGAATTCCATAGATGTGGAGAAGACAGTCTTTTCCCGGCCATTACTCATTGATGACAGACTCTATTATTATCCCAAATCACTTCTGGGGAATATTTTCAGTCATACCGTCTCCGGGAGAGAGGTTCAGGGGTGGCCTCAGAGTGCTATGGGAGTCTCTTTTTCCACACCCTTCCAGTTTAAAAAATCTATCGGTTTTCTGACTCAAAAGGGTGGTCTTTATCTCTGGGATAGTGAGGGAAATCTGATTGATGGTTTTCCCGTAGAGTTGAATGGTGTCTATTATGCCTCCCCGGTCGTATTGAAACATCCCGATAATCTCATTGCGGCCATCAGTCACGATG
>JAEINM010000474.1 GCA_016342385.1 Spirochaetaceae bacterium
CTCAGGAGGGGTTCAATCTTTCTCTGGAGGAGTGAAAATCCGACTGAAGAGGCATTATAGCCGAATTTATCAAAAAGACTGTCATATCTCCCTCCCGAAGCTGCGGCTGTACTGAGACCTTCGAGATAGGCGCTGAAAACAATTCCTGTATAATAATCCTGTCCACCGATCTCTGATACATCTATACGAAAGCGGTCAGGCTCCTCGAGTTGACTGGCTGTTTTACAGATATCCAGAAGATAATCGATCTCTTTCAAAGTTTCTTTGCTGAGATTTGTACGATTTTCATCAATAAAGGATTCGAATTGCAGGGCTGTTCCAATAAACATGAGAAGAGAAACAATGAAATCACTATCTTTTACACTATGGCCTTTTTCAAGGAATAACTGTCTGATTTTATCTCGGCTTCTTGTATCGATTAATTCATTGAGTACAGCCATTTGTGATGTTGAAAAATCTTTACATAAGCTGTTCAGTAGAGAGCGTGAACCAATATGAATATTGACAGTGTTTAAATTGATTTCCTTAAAGAGGGAGTAGAGGAGAAGAATGACTTCCAGATCTCCATCGCGTCCCGGTTTGCCGATTAACTCACAACCGCTCTGAAAAAACTCATTGCTTGAAATATCTTCATGAGACTCATAGCGAAGTATGGTGTCAGCATAAAAAACTCTTACAGGTAGATCCTGTTCATCCAGAGCCAGACTCATCTGTTTGGCCAGGAAGAGTGTTATATCAGACCGGAGCATGAGAAGTTCTCCCTCTCTGTCTATTAGCCGGTATGTCTGTTCTGCCCTTTTTTTATCAAGGAGATGACTGTATGTGTCAAAAAAGTCAAATACTGGTGTCTCTACCGGCAGGTAACCCCACAGGGTAAAAATATTTTCCAGGTGTTTTGTTATTTTCCTATGCCTGAAAGCTTCTTCCAGGTATAAACCTTCAGCTCCCTGTGGAATCTGCAGGAGTCCATTTTTAATCTCAGTCATAATAAATCCCTATTTTTTTGATTGTTTTCATGATTATGATGCTATTCGGGGAAACATGGAATATTTTTTCTATTGATTTTTTAGAAAAAAACAGAAACCAGTGTTATATTTTACATGACAGCCAAACTGTTAACTTCTAATGAGGGAGTAATCCATGTATAAAGACCTTGAGCCTCTATTGACATCCATCGCACAAGCAGATGATGCACCTGAAGATTTTACAATTGAAAAATCAGAGATAGAAGCCAGTCTCCCTCTGAAGGAAAGGCTCATTCTGTGGCTGGATTCCATAGATCGATAGATTATCGGTGACCTGCGTAATTTCTAAGACCCTCTGCAATAAAACGGGCATCCTGTTCCCTTAGTTTGTCATATCGAATAGCCCATGAGTTTCCCGGGTAGTGAAGGTTTCTTATTTCAATCAATACTTCTGCCCATGCCGGATTGTCCCGCAATACAGCCAGGTTCTGTGTCCCCGTGGTACTGGATGCTCCCATATAGGGAACAAGTGCTTCAGCCAGTTTTTTTGATTCTTCGATATTTTTTTCTTCTTCCGAACTGTATAACACCATTGTTCCCTGTCCGTGATCAGGGCTGTTATCGGCATGTATACTAATGAAGAGAGTTTTCTTTTTATCAACTCCCGCAAAGGCCGTCTCTGCAATTTCCACTCGTTTCCTCAATCCCTGAGAGCCGCCTACCGGCCACGATCCGTCATCTCCCGCTCTATTCATGGCTTTGAAATTGTACACTTCGTTTTTCATATTGACAAAGGTTTCGCTGGGATTGGATGAGTGCCTTATCTGATGATTGGGACTGATGATAGTCAGTGTGACCTCAGCGCCGTGGAGCTTTAAAAGACGATATGTTCTCAAGGATATATCATAGGCATATTCATCTTCCACTACATAAACAGTTTCTCCGTTTCCATTGACAGACGGGACTATGGCTCCCGGATCAAGGCCTCCATGGCCGGGATCTATGACGATATGATATCCCGCCAGATCGTTGCTGAGTCTTCTTTCTCTGTCGATTGTTTGGTCAAAAGAGGCAAGAATAGCTCTGGCCTGATTGTAGTTCGTCACAGGGTCATCCAATTCGGTTTCCGCATATTCTCTGCTGGGTTGAAACTGTCTGCTATCTTCATAATTCATGTATTCTTCAAGAGGTGTTTCTGCATAATTGGCCAATAGAGTGGTGGTCTTTTTTTCGGGCATCTCAAAATCATCGACTATAAAGGGATAGAGTTTTAATTCCTGACCCGGATAAATCCGCTCATTCTCAATCTTATTAAACGCAATCAGCTCATCGATTTTCATACCCTGCTGTTGCGCAATATCCCATAGAGAATCTCCCTTTTGGACGATGTATGCCTGGGGGTGTTCCGGTGCCACTTTGATTTTCTCACCGATTGTGAGAGAATCTGTAATCAGACTGTTTATCTGTCTCAGCTGTTCCTGGGAAATATCGAAAAGGAGTGATATTTTCGATAGAGTGTCTCCGCTTTTGACAATGTAATATCCGCCTGCAGAAGCTTTGCCGGGAATCAGGAGGACCTGATCAATTCTGAGAGAGTTGTCTGACAAGCTGTTTAGCTGGATGATCTGTTTTTGTTCAAGACCCAATGATGAGGCTATTTCCGATAGAGTGTCTCCTCTCTTTACCTTATAGGTGGATAAAGAAGCTTCATTCTCATTGGTTTCGCCTGTTTGCAATGTGCCTAAAGGAATGATTAGCTCTTCCCCGGTTCTGATCAATTCGGAGCTGAGATCGTTTTCCTCTTTGATTCTATCAACCGAAGTGTTGTAGAGCAGTGATATTCCGAAAAGGGTATCCTGTGCATCGACTCTGTGTATAATCTGTTCGCCCGCAAGGATAGGGCAGACCGAGAGAAGGACAAATAGTGATAGTGTTCTGGCTTTTAGGTTAAAAATGATGAAGCTCCTTCGGATGATCTTTTTCAATTATCGAAAGAGTGGGAAAATTATTTAGTCCCGGGTGTAAAAAATCAGCATGGAACGGCCATATTTTCTCGTATCGTACTTTCTGAGCGAGCCGATCTGGTCTTTATAG
>JAEINM010000475.1 GCA_016342385.1 Spirochaetaceae bacterium
GGGGAAAACTAAGGGTTCATTATTGATATTCTCTTCAATATCAATCTTCTCAATGTCCTGAGGGATCTCTTCGATCTCAATAGACTCTACAGAGCGACAGGATAACAGGGAGAATAGTATTATTGGTAAAAATAGACATATTTTCAATTAGATTCCAGTCGATCCAAAGCCACCGGAATCTCGTTCTGATGCCTCCAACTCCCCTTCAATTACAAACTCTGCTGTCGTGACAGGGGCAAAGATCATCTGTGCTATTCTGTCCCCGGGTTTGATAGAAAAATCATTTTCCCCTAGGTTTATCAGAATGACTTTTACTTCTCCACGATAATCGGAATCTATAGTTCCCGGAGTGTTGAGTACAGTGACTCCATGTTTTACTGCAAGACCTGAACGCGGCCGGACCTGAGCTTCATACCCTACAGGGATTTCCATCTTTAATCCCGTGCTGATCAATGCTCTTTTTCCCGATTCCAGGAGGAATTCATCCTCTATGTCTGCTTTTAAGTCAGCACCGGCTGCAAATAGAGAAGAGTATTGGGGAATATATTCCTCTTTACCATCAATTTTTACCAGAATTTTATTCATAATTTATTCCTCAACTAGTATGATTAATAATCTAAAATGAGAATACACATGCTCTAATTCCCTCACTCTTTTGACTGAAGAGGAATATAGAAATTCCACATTCTTCATTTATAACCAGAAACAGCCCCCTGAGGGACTGTTTCGTAAAAATAGGATATATTAGTTTCTTTTTTCTCTAAAAGTATTATTTCTATCCCGATCTCTAGAAGAATTCCCTCTGGAACTACCGCCTCTGTTACCGCCTGATGGTGGTCTTGAAGATCCGGAGGATGGTTTCCAGTCATCATTTTCTGCATCGCTTATACTCAGATTGAGTCGTCCCATTCTGTCCTGCTCTATCAGACGGACTTTGACTTCCTGTCCTTCTTTCAGTACATCACTAACGGTTTCAACTCTTTCCTTGGATATTTTAGAAATATGACAAAGACCTTCTTTACCTGGAAGAAATTCAATAAAGGCACCAAAATCCATAATTCTTTTGACAACACCACTATAGATTCTTCCCACTTCAGGCTCTTCAATGAGCCCTCTGATGATAGACTCTGCCAATTCAGCGCCCTGTTTTTCCCGACAGTAGATGTTGATTGTTCCATCTTCATCGATATTCACTTTAGAACCACTCTTTTCAGAAATGGCTTTGATATTCTTACCACCGGGTCCAATTATCATTCCGATTTTATCGACTTCAATCTTCATTGTGATTATTTTAGGAGCGTAATCAGAGACTTCTGTACTCGGTTCACTGATAGTCTGTTTCATAATATTCAGAATATGTAATCTTCCATCATGAGCCTGTTTCAGAGCCTGTCTCATGATATCAACACTAATTCCCGGAATTTTAATATCCATCTGGAAAGCAGTAATACCCTCTTCTGATCCGGCAACTTTAAAGTCCATATCACCCATGTGATCTTCTTCTCCGAGAATATCTGAAAGAACGACAAAATCATCACCTTCTGAAATTAACCCCATAGCTATTCCGGCCACAGGAGCTTTCAGAGGAACACCGGCATTGAGCAAAGAGAGAGATCCGCTACAGATAGTTGCCTGAGAAGAGGAACCATTTGATTCCAGTATTTCAGAAACGACCCGGATTGTATAAGGGAAAACATCTTTAGGAGGCAGTACACCTTCTATTGCTCTCTGAGCCAGATGCCCATGGCCGATTTCTCTTCGTCCAGTCCCCAATCTACCGGTTTCACCAACAGAATAGGGAGGGAAATTATAATGAAGCATAAAACTTGAACGTTTATCACCATCTATGTCATCATGTATCTGCTCGTCAAAAATACTACCTAGAGTGGTAACACCCAGTGACTGAGTTTCACCTCTAGTGAACAAAGCGCTTCCATGACTTCTCTGTAAAACATTCAGTTCACATGTTATGGGCCTGATGACGTCCGGAGCTCTACCATCACTTCTCAATTTATTTTCAAGAATAGATTTACGGAGTATTACCCTTTCCATTTCTTCAAAAAGATCGTTAAACAGAGGAACCTGTTCTTCAGGTATATCCGATTCATATTTATCGAACATATCCTTTTTTACCTTTTTAATGGCATCATATCTTTCAAATTTACCTTTCACAAAACAGGCCGTTTCCATAAGAGGATATGCTTCGGCTTCAATTTCCGATTTTTTATCCAGCACTAATTCACTTTTTACAAAGGGAAGTTTTGCTTTTCCGCATTTATCTGCAAAATCCTGAAGAAATTGACAAAGGTCTCTAAGAATAATTTCAGCTTTCTCTATAGCCTGAAGCATTAATTCTTCTGAGACTTCTTTTCCTCCACCTTCAACCATACAGATACCATCATTGGTACCGGCGACAACGATATCCAGTGTACTTTCATCAATCTGCTGAAAAGTGGGATTAACTACGAACTCATCATTTACATATGCAATTCTAACTGCTGCTACAGGTCCGTTAAATGGTATATCAGATATCATTACTGCGGCAAAAGCCCCAATCATACCCAGCATATCAGGTGTGTGTATCTGGTCGGTAGAAACTGTCATAGGAACTACCTGAATATCTCTCCCGAATTCTTTGTAAAAGAGTGGGCGCATTGGTCTGTCAATGAGCCTGGACATAAGAATCTCTTTATCTTTTGGCCTTGCTTCTCTTTTCAGGAAGCCCCCGGGAATTTTTCCAGCTGCGTAATATCTCTCGTTGTAGTCAACAGAAAGAGGGACATAATCGAGTCCCTCTGACGGTTTTGAACCACAACAGACAGTAGCTAGAACTGAAGATCCGGCATATTTAGCAAGAACGGAACCGTTCGCTTGTTTAGCCATCTTTCCAGTCTCAAGAACCAGTTCATATTCACCGATCTTAAAACTTGCTGTTTCCATTGTTAATCCTTTTTGGGTCTATTTTCTCAGACCGAGTTTTGCAATTAATGATCTATACGATTCAAGATCTGTTGTTTTAAGATATCTTAACAGCCTTCTTCTT
>JAEINM010000476.1 GCA_016342385.1 Spirochaetaceae bacterium
CATCCCGAACACGGAAGTTAAGCTCACTTGCGCCGATGGTACTGCAGGTTATCTGTGGGAGAGTAGGTCGTCGCCAGGCTTTTTTTTGTCCAAATCTTTTCACAGAAAAAATAAACTGTTACATAAATATTGCGACGACCTTTAGGCTAGGGATGTACCACAGTGAGCTTGCGAGCGAGGAACACCCGATGGAAGCAAACTTGTTTGCTGAGCGTCGCCAGACTTTTTTTTCTTCGTTGGTCAATAATCTACCATTGCTCATGTAGCTTCGCTACACGGCCGTGGATATCTCCCGCCTCAAATCTGAGGCGAATCCTTCAGTTATATCTGTATTGAACAAATATAAGCTATGATGAAAACACGAAGTGATGGAAACAATGATCTCATTGCGTTGAAACCGAAACCTTTTAATGTAAAAAAACTTCCGAAAGAATAAATTAATTTTGGAAAAATGTATTAGATCAAATTACAATAGTATTTTATTATAGTGTCTATGAAAAGCTACTTTTCTTCAGGTAAAATTCTTTTTTTTAGTTATTTTATCTTTAATATCCTTATGGGATCCTTGCTTCTAAAACTTCCATCCGCCTGGACAGGTGCAACTCCAGTTTCTTACATCGATACATTATTTACGTCTGTGTCAGCTGTTTGTGTAACAGGTCTTACAACCATAGGAACTAATGAATTTTCCCGATTCGGGCAGATTATTATCCTTATAATGATTCAAGCCGGTGGTCTGGGTATAATTTCATTCTCCACTATTTACCTGGCTTTGCCGGGAAGTCGGGTCTCTCTAAAAAACAGTAAAATAATTAAAGAATATTTTATTATGGATACAAATCTCAGTCCAAAAGATATTGTTCGTGCCATTATAAAAGTTACTCTCGTAGCTGAAATAACCGGTATGTTATTACTTTTTTTGGCTTTTAATCAGGAGAATATTGAAAATCCTCTTTTTACATCACTCTTTCATTCTATATCTGCATTCTGCAATGCAGGATTCTCTCTATTTCCCGATAGTCTTGAATCATTCCGTGATAATGGCTTCGTCAATACTGTTGTAGCTTTGTTAATAGTCATCGGAGGTATCGGTTTTATGGTTATTTCTGATATAATTCAATTTTTTAAAGGGAAAAGAAAAAGATTGCGCTTTCATTCTAAATTAATGCTTATCGCTTCTGCTTCCTTAATACTCATTGGTGCAATAGTCTATGGTATTACAGAGTGGAATGGTGTTCTGGCTTCTCTTGAAAGAGAAGATAAGTTTTTACCCATATTTTTTCAGTCAATAACAACACGAACGGCTGGTTTTAACAGTATTCCTCAAGCCGATTTATCACCTGTATCCAAGTTTTTTACTCTTTTACTAATGCTTATAGGAGCGGGTTCCGGTTCTACTGCCGGTGGGATCAAAGTTTCTACCGCTTTCATTCTTTTTATAATTTTGCTTAAAGGTGTTGATAATAGTGGAGAGATCCGGTTATTTAATCGCAGATTAACATCGGATAATCTAACAAGAGCAGCTTTATTTTTTGTAAAGGCAATTTTTATTGTATTCCTTAGTATTTTTCTTCTTTTCCTTTTTGAGTCAGGAAAAGGGTTTTTACAATTAGATTTAATATTTGAATGTTTTTCCGCACTGGGTACTGTCGGTTTGTCGACAGGAATTACCCCGTTATTATCTACGGCAGGAAAACTGGTTATTATAGCGACAATGTTCGCCGGAAGAGTCGGTCTATTTGCTCTCATAATGCCGATGAATGTTCGCGCAAAAGACAGATTTATAGATTATCCTAAAGGTGAGGTTTTAATAGGTTAATGAAACAATTTGCAATTATAGGTGTTAGTACCTTCGGAAAAAGAGTCCTTGATGAGCTTGTAGAAGTGGACTGTGAAATTCTTCTTATTGATAAACGCAGTGAATTAATCGATTTGTATAAGGATCGTGTCACCAGCGCCTATATAGCAGATGTCATTAATGAGGAGACTATTAATAAGCTGATTCCTCTTGATATAGATGCTGTTATTGTCGATCTGGGTGATAATATCGAGGCGTCTATTCTGGTGACAAAATATTTAAAGAATAAACTTATTAAAAATATCGTCGTTAAAGCTGAAACCGATCAGCATGGTGAGATTCTGAAAATTGTCGGTGCTGATCATGTTGTATTCCCCTATCGGGAGGCTGCTATCCGAGTTATCCCTATGTTAGTCTCTTCTCTATTATTCAATTATATGGCAATCGGGAACGGGCTGGTTATGGCCGAAATACGTGTTCCCGAGAATTTTATAGGACAGTCTCTGATCGAAGCGAATATTCGGGCTAAACGTGGTATAAATGTCGTTGCTATAAGGAATGAGGATACTGGCGACAGTTTTGATTTCTTTTCCCCTGAAGTCAGACTTCAAATTGGTGATGTCCTACTTGTCGTCGGAAAGGAGCAGGATGTTACTTCATTTGGAGAAGCAGGTCTGCCTGAACGTAAAAAAGGACTGGGGAACTTCTTTAAATTTATTTTTCCCAAAAAATGATCTCAGCCTATAGGAAGTCTCTTGTTTAGTCAAAATGGCTTCTTAAAACCAGTTTTCAAGCCCTTTTTCATTCACGAGATCTATAGCTGTTTTTCCATCTTTATTCTTGATAGAGCTGTTGGCTCCATTGGCAATCAGTGTTTTTAGCGCTTCCTGGTTCTCTCCTTTAACAGCGTAGTGAAGAGGAGTCATTCCATCACTATCAGAGGAATTGACTGAAGCCCCATTTTCAATCAGGATCTCTACAAGATCAGAATTGTACTGTGATGCAAACATAAGAGGAGAAACATTGTCCTTATTCATTCTATTGATATCGGAACCTTTCTCAATCAGCAATTTACCAATTTCTGCATCTTTATACCGTAAAGCCATTAGAAGTGGTGACCAGTTATTATTATTAATTGCATTAACATCAGCACCACTCTCAATTAATAATTTTACAATTTCTGAATTGGAATACCGAAGGGCGTGAAGTAAAGGTGTCCATTCCGATTCACTCTTAACATTC
>JAEINM010000477.1 GCA_016342385.1 Spirochaetaceae bacterium
TGAAAGAGATTGGTCTGCAATCCTATCGTTTTTCCCTGTCATGGCCTCGAATCCTGCCTTCCGGGACGGGACGGATTAATGATAAAGGGCTGGATTTTTACAGCAGGCTTGTGGACGAACTTCTGGCAAATGATATCATCCCTTTTCCCACTTTATTTCACTGGGATTACCCCTACGAACTCTATGTCAAAGGCGGTTGGCTCAATCCCGACTCTTCCGACTGGTTCGCCGAATATACGGCTGCTGTTGTAGAAAAGCTGTCCGACAGGGTGAATCACTGGTTTACTCTCAATGAACCGGAGGTCTTTGTCGATCTGGGCCATGTTAAGGGAGTTCATGCTCCGGGAGTTAAGCTTCAGCAGAGAGATACTATCCGGATCATTCACAATGTGCTTCTCAGCCATGGAAAATCCGTTAAAGCCATACGGGACAATACCAGGCAACCGGCACAGATAGGGATGGCTCCTGTCTGTAATGTTGTCATACCCAACGACGAGAGTCAAAAGAGCATCGACATTGCCAAAGAGATTATGTTCGGTTCTAATACAGAGGAAAATTTCTCTCCCTGGTCCAACAGCTGGTGGCTCGATCCGGTATTTTTCGGGAACTACCCGGAAGAGAGTCTCAAGCATCTGGGTAAATACCTTCCCGAAGGATATGAAAAAGATATGCCGATTATTTCTCAGCCTCTCGATTTCCTGGGAAATAATCACTATCACGGGAATTATGTCAGCTCTGATGAAAGGGGAAATACCATACATCACAAGTCCCCGGTCGGAGAAGCCCTGACGGGATTTAACTGGCGGGTCACTCCGGAAGGGTTGTACTGGGGTCCCAAATTCCTTTTTGAAAGGTATAAAAAGCCCATCATTATTACGGAAAACGGCCTGTCTAATAAAGACTGGGTGGCCTTGGACGGCAAAGTACACGATCCTCAGAGGATCGATTTCACCCAAAGGTACTTAAGGGAGTATAAGAGAGCTGCCGACGACGGAGTTGAACTGGCCGGATATTTTCACTGGTCAATTATGGATAATTTTGAATGGGCCTACGGGTATCGTGAGAGATTCGGTCTGGTCCATGTGGATTTTGAGACACAAAAGAGAACCATTAAAGATTCAGGATACTGGTATGGCGATGTAATTAATAGTAACGGGGAGAATCTGTAACTTTTTCTCACCCTTTTGGGGAGACTGAGAGGGGTCTGAATTGAAAGCCAGTTGATTTTTTAGAGAATCATCTCTTTAAGACCCTGAACTCTTCGTCTGGAGACGCGGATTTTTTCACCACCCGTCAGTTCCACAACAGATTGTCCGTTAAAAAATGGATGGAGTTTCTCCATGTATTTCAGATTGATCATATCTGTTCGGCTGACCCGGTAGAATCCGCTGTTTTTCAGTAGTTCTTCATAGTGATTCAGAGACCGGTCGGAATAGAGTCTCTCCTTGCCCAAGTGTATAAAGCTAAAGCCGTCCTCAAAACTGATGCGCAGAATTTTTTCCACTTTCAATACTCTTAGAGCTTCTCCGGATTTAATGGAAATAACATCTAATGCTTTCTCTTTCCCGGTCTCTTTTTCCCGGGGACCAGCACCGGTTTCCGGTTGGGACAGAGAGGATTCCAGTTTTTCAAGTGCCTGTTTAAATCGCTCTCTGCTGATGGGTTTTAAGAGGTAATCGACGGCATTTATATCAAAAGCCTGGACGCCGAACTCTGAGTAGGCTGTCTGAAAGACAACCAGTGGGGGATTTTTCAGGGAGGGAATCGTGGAGAAAACTGAGGCTCCCGGCATGTTTATATCCAGGAAAGCCACCTGTGGTGATTTTTCAATAATTAACTTTAAAACCTCATCTCCGTTAACCGCTTCTCCGGTTATCATATAATGACTATAATCATTGAAAAGAGTCTTAAGCCGGTTTCTTGCGGGTGCTTCGTCATCGGCGATTAGTACTGTTATCTTCTGGGAAGACATATTTCGATCCCTCCGTTTTTAATATGGAATGTTCCACCTGACAGCAGAACCCGTTGTTTAGTCACTTCCAGCCCGGTTCCTGTTCCTATCATCTCTTCTTTAAGGAGTTTATAAGAGTCCATTATACCCAGGACCAGGCCCTCTTCATTGGATTCTATGGTAATGGTAATTTTTACATAATCACTTTCATCGAGGTTGTGCTTTATGGAGTTTTCAACCAGAGGCTGAAGCAGGAGAGGGGGGATCATTTGCGGAGAATCCCCCTGGATTTCATATTCCAGTCTGGCGCCGAACCGCTCTTTTTGAATAAATAGGTATTTTTTTATAATTTCCAGTTCGAGAGACAGGGGAATCTCTTTCTTTTTGGAAACATCGAGATTGAATCTGAGCAGATCTGATAATCCTATAAGGACCTCTTCCGCCTTCTCCCTGTCATCGAGGAGAGAAACCATGAGGTTGAGGGAGTTAAATAGAAAATGAGGATTAATTCTCGCCGAATGCATTTGCCTTTCCGTTTCCTCTCTTAAGATTTTTTCCCTTTCCCGTTTCTGACGTTCCTCTTCCACCATTTCCTGATAGTTAAAGAATCCGCTGCTGAAAAGGCTTAAAGATGTGATGATTATGAATGTGATAGCAATGTAGGAGATCATCACTTCCAGGCCGTAGAGAAAAAACAGAGGATGATTTATGGTTATATAGATGAGACCGCTGAAGGCAAATCCCGCCGAGGTGATCACTATGAGTATATAGATAATCAGGTTGCTGATTTTTCCCGATAATTGTCGGAATACAAAAATGTTCAGTAACATTCCGCCTGTCATAATAAAGCCGTTGACCAGGCTGAAGGGGATCAGTTCAAAGGAAAAATATCTCTTAACCAGTATAAACAAGAGAGGCAGGAGAAACATAGTCATGAGAAAAACCGGAGTTATAAGAGATCTCCACAATTGAGCTGTGCTTTGCATTTTCATATAGTAAGAATAGTACTTTATAAAAATACCGTTCGCAATATTCTAAAGACCAATCAACCGGAAAAAATGACCGCTCAGGGGATTCTTGA
>JAEINM010000478.1 GCA_016342385.1 Spirochaetaceae bacterium
TTTCATAATTTGTTCTCCTATTCGAGCAGGAAGATTACTTCTCTGTAGCTAGAAGATTACTTCCTTATTGTCAGGAGGGTGTGGATACATAAAAAGGCAGGCCACACCCGGTCTGAACCTCGCAGACTTTTTGGGTATACAATTCAGGCAGGTCTCCTGGCTCTAGAGAATTATAACAACAGCCTTCCCGGTGTATTCTTTCCAGTGGCGTTGCAGCTGTTAAACTCTATTACAGTGGCGGGACCGCACAGGATTTCAACCTGTTTCCCTTTTCACGGCATAAATGCCGACCTGAATATGGTCTAGTTATATATCATGTAGCTCTTATTGGCAAGAGAATTGTTAAAGAAGGGAGGAAGGGAGATGAAGCCTGAGACTTACTATAAATTTATTTTCATAACATTAATACGGGGAGTATAATTTATCAACTTAAAACTGTTATGATGTAGCAGCCTCTATATTGCTAAAGACCTTTTCACTTCTCAATATCTTTCAGGATCAAATTGGTATATGCCATCTAAATATTGATCTTCGTATAGTATCTCCACATCAAATACCAGGGATACGACCGTGGCAACGGCAAATCCAGTCCACACTGAAAGGGCATTGATTTCAGGAGTGTCATTAATCATTATGGTATCTCTTGTTCCTACAAAATCTGACGTTATGTAGGGGAAAATGCTATTTTTTATAGATGATATGTTCTCATTAATTTGTTTCTCCCAGGAGAGATAGCTTTCCCACATCTTATAGCTTAAAAAGAGTCCCGATGAATTGTTGAATAGAATATCCTGTAAAACGGGTGTTTTGATTTCATTTTTTCTTTGGTAATCACTTTCTGGGAAAACCTGAAAAGAAAGAAATAATAGGAAAAATATTTTCATGAGGCGTTTCATATTATAAATATAATCGAATTGGGGTCAAAGAGAAATGTTTTTTAAGGGAGATGGGAGATAATAAAAGAAGTTAATATTCTGATTCAATTCTACAAAAAATTAGAAAGAGAGAAGACGGGACAAATTAGGCATTTAAACATTGAGTCAAAAATAGATTAGGAAGTTCCGGAGGATGGAAATGATTTTTTTTCCCATCTCCCTCCTCCGATCTCCCTTATTCGTAATCTACGCTTTTTCCGCTATCAGAGTCTTAGTCGGCATATTGCAAACTTCATCGGGTCCATAATACTGAATCGCTCCGGGGAATGTAAAAGATGTTTTTACAGCCCATTCATCTCTTTTGGAGGCAAATTCCTTAAAAGGAGCACCATCGAGTTCAACGAGAGCTTTTTTAATAACAGGTTTCATATGACCGTGTCTCTGTTCCATGTTCATCATCATTGTAAGAGGAACACCACCGGCAACCCATTCTGTAGAGGGTAGGTGCAGGTTGGCAACATTGGAAATATAACCTGTGAGTCCCTGAGCCATTAAAATGAAGGCAGAATAACCTAATGAATAACAATAGTCGGCATCAAAGTTTGACGGGAAGGCACATCTTCCTTCATATCCGAAGAAATGGGCCTGAGCACTGAATTTCCCGGAATATTTTCCCTCCTTCTTAAGAGTGGCCAGTCTCTTTCCAACCATTTCAATAATCATCTTCTCAGTTTCAATCAGAGAAACCTGTACATTTCCATGAGGGTCTCTGTCCATAAGGAGCTGAGCCTGAATTCCTGCTGGAAGCAGAGTAAATACAGGAGCCGCAGCGGCAGATAATTTTGAAGTCATCCAATCTTTTTGAGCATCAAAACCACTCAATGTTGCGAAATGATCTGCATTATGCGCCAGAAGGTCATTGATTTCAGCTATGAGTTTACCCACTTCAGGTATAAACTCAATTAATCCTTCAGGAATTAAGGCTACACCAAAGTTTTCACCATTGGCAGCTCTTTTAACAACAACATCAGTCACATCCTCGACCACCTGAGCCAGAGTCTTTTTCTTCTGCTCAACCTCTTCAGAGATTATGCAGATATTGGGCTGGGTCTGCAGGGCGCATTCAAGACCGATATGAGACGCACTTCTTCCCATCAATTTAATAAAGTGCCAATATTTCTTGGCTGAGTTGGAATCCTTTTCGATATTCCCAATCAATTCCGAATATGTTTTAGTCGCAGTATCAAAACCGAAAGATGTTTCAATAAATTCATTCTTAAGGTCACCATCTATTGTTTTCGGTGCTCCGACCACTGTAATTCCCGCACCTGATTCTTTAAAATATTCTGCCAGGACGGCGCCGTTTGTATTGGAATCGTCTCCACCGATTATGATGACAGAATTTATACCTTTGGCTTCACAGACTTTTCTGGCTTTTTCGAAATGCTCTTCCGTTTCCAGTTTTGTTCTACCGGATCCGATCATGTCAAATCCACCGGTATTACGGTATTCATCCATGAACTTATCATCAATTTCTACAAGGTTCCCATTGATGATTCCATCGGGACCACCGAGGAAACCGAACAGTTTGGATTTTTTATTGGCATTTTTAAGACCGTCATAGATCCCCGCGATAACATTGTGACCTCCGGGAGCCTGACCACCGGAAAGAATGACTCCGGCATTGATTGTTTTTGAGGAAATATCATTTTTCCCCTCTGTAAATCTTACGATGGGAGCACCATATGTATTTTTGAAAAGTGCTTTTACCTGATCCTGATCGGCAATAGATTCTGTGGGATCTCCCAGTGAACAGGCCACTTTATTAATATCACCTTGTAAAACTGTAGGTAGTTTCGGCTGGTAGCTGTAGCGCGCCTTCTGCAGTGCAGAAATGTTACTCATCTTTATCTCCTTTACGACTATGAACGGGGCACCCTTACTTTGTAGCGCCCCTTATTTCTTTTGTTATTAGATTACAATTTTATAAATTATTATCAATTTTTAGCCCTTTAAGTCAAGAGAACCGGACCGGCGGATGCTTCGCGGATCCTGAGAGGTTGAACGGAATCCTTTCCGAAGAGTGATTCCATAAATAGGTGAAAATCTCCGGAGATCTCCTCCGGCACAAAGGCCTGGATCGTACCTGCA
>JAEINM010000479.1 GCA_016342385.1 Spirochaetaceae bacterium
TCATTTTCAAATAAACCAATCAAAATAAGGAATTTCCAATAATCCGCACAAAAATCAAACTTTTTCTTGACAATAGAGTTCTACAGAGAGATAATCACAGTGCAAGCGCTTGCATAAAGCATTGCAAAAAAAGGTATTACTACATATACAGGAGAAAATGATGAAAAAATTATTAGTAGCATTGCTGATACTCGCTTCAATAACTACAACTTTTGTTGGCTGTAAAAAAGCAGAAACAGCATCTGGTCCCGTGACTATCTCATTCTGGACAAAAGAAGGAGAAGCGGAAAATGCTCTTCAGTTTGTTGAAAAGCTGGCAGCCGATTTTTCGGCCGCCAATGAGAATATTACAATTGAAGTACTCAGCAAACACCCCGATACTTTGCGGCCGGATTTTCAGACTGCAGCTCTGGCCGGAACAGCTCCCGATCTTCTCTGGACTGTCTCGGACCATGCCGGTCCCTTTATCACTGCCGGTCTTATTCAACCTGTAGATAAATTCGCCGATATGTCAAAATATGTCGGATCTGTTGTAATGAATGGCGAAACATGGGCTGTTCCCATATCTTCGGGAAACCATCTTATGCTGATGGTTAACAAAAAGTTTGTCAGCACTTTTCCCCAAAACACCGATGACTTTATTGCCGCAGCAAAAGCCGCTACCAAAGGCGAGAATTACGGTCTGGTATACAATCTTGGAGAGGCTTTCTGGCTGGCACCATGGCTCGGTGGATTCGGTGGAAGTGTATTTGCAGAAGACGGCGTAACACCCACTCTTGATACTCCAGCTATGATTAACACTCTCAAATTTCTGCAGGATTTAAAGTTCACTCACAAAGTGACTCCTACAGAAGCAGACTATGCTGTAGCGGACTCTCTTTTCAAAGAAGGAAAAGCTGCCATGTTAATCAATGGAGACTGGTCAATCGGCGGATACAAAGACGCACTTGGTGATGACCTGATGATCGGGAGAATCCCCAAAGTGTCCTCTACAGGGAAATATCCCGCACCTTATACAGCCGGAGCATACTTCATGGTTCCTGCCGATCTTCCCGCAGAAAAAGAGGCGGCCGTTAAAGCTTTTATTGCTTATGTAACGTCTGAAGAAAAACAGTCTGAACAGCTTGAACAGCTCTCCAGACTACCGGGACTTAAAGCGGCACTGGCCAATCCTTCAATCACTTCCGATCCACTTCTTAAAGGATCCGTAGAACAGATGGAAGTGGGAACTCCCCAACCGACAGTACTTGAAATGAGGGCTATCTGGGATGCCATTAACCCTGAGCTATCTGCGGTTATGGCGGGATCCACAACTCCTGAAGAAGCTGCTAAAAAAATGCAGACTGCTGCAGTTAACGGTATCGCCAACCAGAAATAAGAACTTCCGAAGCAGAGCTCCAGGGTTTTTGTCTTCGCAATGGTTCTTATGCCTTTGACTGTTAATTGACGTTGGGACATACAGATTATATTATATTATATTATATACAGCAGATTACAGTTAATAAGGGAGAGGGAAACCTCTCCCTTTCTCATGGAGGAATTAATGAATTCACAAATTGTCCTTACCAGTCTTGGACAGGTAAGTGGAACTATAATCTGGATGCTGGCCGGTTTTATCATAGTAGAACTGATTATTTATGCATTCGGGAAAAAAATTATCAAAAACAAAAATACCCAGGTTGCCATGCTGGTTTTTCCCGCTTTTATCGGACTGGGTCTGCTTCTTATTTTTCCCCTTTTATACGAGGTGATGCTGGCTTTCAGCAACATGAACCTCTTTCATTTCAGAAATCCCGATTACAGCTTATTAATCGGATTAAAAAACTTTGCCAGAGTTTTTACAAAACCGATATTACAGACTTCTACTTTTTTCCCCGTACTCCTGCGGACTTTTCTCTGGACATCTCAGGTCCTGATTCATGCCTCTTTTGGTATGATGCTTGCTCTGCTCTTAAATAGGCCGGGACTGAAGTTCAAAAACGTCTACAGAGCCATACTTATATTACCCTGGGCTATGCCGCAGGTAATTTCAGCCCTGACCTGGCGAAGTGAGTTCAATTTCGAATATGGATTCTTTAACATCATATTGTCGCGATTAGGTATGGAGGGGGTTCAGTGGAAAGCCGACATTATATGGAATTTTGTTGCCATGATAATAACAAATGTCTGGCTGGGAGTACCCTTCATGATGGTAATAGCCCTGGGAGGGCTGCAGAGTATTTCCACAGAGTTTTATGAAGCTGCTCATATGGATGGCGCATCGGGATGGACAAAATTCACAAATATTACCCTTCCTCTGATGAAACCGGTATTGGCCCCATCGGTCATGCTGGGAATTATCTGGACGTTTAATAACTTCAATATTCCCTATTTTATCAATGAGATGAATCTGGAAACATCCGATATTCTTGTCACAGCACTGTTCAGAGCAGCTTTCAACTTTAACCAGTATGGGTTCTCTGCTGCATTTGCCCTGGTAATATTTGCTTTGCTCTTCTCCATGACCCTGATATACGTCAGATGGACGGGAGCACTTAAAGGAGTAACGGACTAATGAAAAAAATCGGACACCAGGATCCCGCCTGGCTAAAAATACTGATACACGCCTTACTGATAACAGCCTGCATTGTGACTATCTATCCTATATTGAGAATAGTTACCATATCTTTAAGACCGGGAGACAGATTAATGTCATCTTCTCTGGCCATAATTCCGGCAGATGCGACTTTTGACAATTTCAGAAGAGCTCTTTTTGAGCAGAACTTTTTTCTGTGGATCTGGAACTCTCTTGTCATCACAATTACAACGGCTTTTATCGGCCTTGCCCTGGCATCCACTTCAGCCTATGCCATTTCCAGATGGAAATTCCCCGGAAGAAATGCCATGCTGATTTTTCTACTGGGAACACAGATGATCCCGGCTGCCATGCTTATGGTTCCTCTCTATCTGCTTGCGTCAAAACTCGGTTTGATCAATACATACAGAGGCCAG
>JAEINM010000480.1 GCA_016342385.1 Spirochaetaceae bacterium
GAAATGAGGCCTCTATAGCAGGTCTGTTTAGGATAGACCTTAGAAAGGATGATATATGGCAGAAGAAAGTTCAAAACCGGAGAATCAGTCGGTCAGACCGGTTACTTTTGTATTCAACGGAGGTCCTGGTGCATCATCAGCTTATCTGCATATGGGGGCCATAGGTCCCAAAAGAATGGATTTTACAGAAGAAGGTTTACCTCTACCAGCATGTCTTGCTGTAATTTTCTGCAATAGTTTTATCTTTTGAGAGCAGAATGGCATTATGAAACTGGGCTTGAGCTGTAATAATCCTGTCAAATGGATCTCTTGTCCATTTCAGGGCACAGGCCCTTTCACTTATAGGTAAAAATGAAACCGGGTCTATTTCCAATCCGATTCTCTCTGATAGAAAATCAGTAATACTTCTGGAATCTAATCTTATCCTATCAATCTCATAAAGATATTCCAGTTCCAGAAGAACAGCGGGAGAAATATATAAACTCTCCTTCTCTAGTAAATCCAGAGATAAGGATCCGAAGCGCTTTAGATCTTTCTGAAAAAGCCATACAACAGCATGAGTATCGAGAAAAACCAATTACAAGTCCCCCCCTTTACTCCAGGAGTCATCCCAGTGGACATCGGGGAGATCTTCCGGATTACCCCTTATAATATTATGAGGCTCCAACCTGTCTAGCCGGCCCACAGTTTCTTCAGGTACAATTTTTAGCCGTTTGCCATGGCGTTCAATTTCCAGAGGTATACCCGACTCCAGAACCGAATCAAGAAGAGTGTATATATTTTTTCTTAAGGATGTTGCCGTATAGATCATTATTAGGTTCCTTCATATCAAATATAGAACCTAAGCGTACGCTTGTCAAATTGTTACGTACATTAATACATCTAAAGGGGTAATATTATTTTTTGGGGTAATTAGAAAATATAACAAGGAAATTCTACACTTGTTATAGAGGTTACACAAATGGAACAAACTAAAGATCTACAGATTCCTGAAGATTTTATGGAAAAATGGCAGAATGTGGTCAATACAGCTACAGAACTGATAGGTATTCCTGCCGGGCTGATTATGAGGATCGTTGATACAGATATACAAGTTTTTGTATCGAGCCACAGCAAGGGTAATCCCTATAAACCGGGAGACAGTGAAGTCTTGTTAAACTCCGGCCTTTACTGTGAAAGAGTCATAGAGACAGGTGAAACGCTCCATGTCCCCGATGCCTTGAAAGATGATGAATGGAAAAATAATCCCGATATTAAACTCAATATGATCTCTTACCTGGGTTTTCCCATCCTTCTTCCCGATGATCACCCATTTGGAACAATTTGCGTTCTTGATAATAAGGAAAACCATTTCTCTGAAACAATTAAAAAAGTTATGGATAACTTTCGGGAAATTATCGAGAATGATTTGAAAACGATCTATATGAATTGGGTTCTGGGAGAAGAAAATAAAAAACTTGTTGAATTCATTGCAGAGATGCAGTATCTGAGAGGGATTCTAAGGATCTGTGCCCATTGTAAAAAAATAAAAGATGAAAATGATCAATGGATAAACCTGGAAGCTTATATAGAATCTCACAGTGAAGCGGAATTTTCTCATGGCCTTTGTGAGGTCTGTGCTGAAGAGATTTATGGAAATAAACCCTGGTTTGAAAAGCAAAAAGACCCCAAATAAGAGAACTCTGGAATTCGAAGAGAAAAACTTGACCGATGGAAAATGACAAGCCATAATCAGCCATCCAATAAGATAATTCAGGAGCTTTTTCATGTTTTACAGGCGGAAAGACGGAAAATTAATTGATAGAGAAATTGCCACTTACAACCGGATGATCCCCTATCTGATGCGTAGTCGGAATGAATCCATTATAACCCTGAAAGAGTCCTTGATTATGACAGAGACATTGAAATTCATTAGTGACCGCCGCGATAAAAATGGAAAAAAACTCTATAACTATTTTGAAATACTCATTGCCGCCGCCATGAAAACCTTCGATGAGTTCCCCCAAATGAACAGGTTTATTATGGGTAAGCACTATTATCAGCGAAAGGAATTGAGTTGTGCCTTTGTCATCAAAACCAAGTTTTCAGTAGAAGACCCCGAAAGAAATGTTATAATCAGAATCACTCCGGGAGATACTCTGTCCCACATCTCCCGAAAAATAAAAGAGGGAGTGGAATTCGGGAAAAATACCGAAGAAGATGAACAGGACAAAGCTATGAAAATTCTCTTCCGTCTACCCACATGGGCTATAAATTTGGTCACGGGAGCCATAAAAAAAATGGACCAGTGGGGAATATTACCTCTTTCAATGACTGATCTCGATGCCCTCCATGTATCGGTGTTCATGGCAAACCTGGGAAGTATTGGATTAAATGATGCTCCGGCCCACCACCTCTTTGAATGGGGCAACTGTTCTATCTTTATAACTTCCAGCCGCATAAAAAAAGATCAGGTTGTCGACCGTATGGGCCATGTTAAAATAGAAGATGTTCTAAAAGTCTGTTTTTCCATAGATGAGAGGATCTCCGAAGGATATTACTATTCCCGTGTTGTCAAAAGATTCAAACAACTTGTTGAAAACCCCCATCTTCTCGAATAAACAACTTAATAAAAACTTAAGAATTGCTTAAGAGGTAATTAATCTTTCTCCTGTATATTTCCTGTAACAAAGATTTTCATTGGAGGAAATATATGAATAAATTAAAAACTTCGACCAAAGTGCTGATTGCACTTGCCGCAGCAGCTATAGTTCTGGCAGTAGTGCTGTTTCTGAACATGCCGGAGACATGGAGCGAAACAATTAAGGATCACCATGCGCTTATTATGGAGGGAAACTTCCACAGTTCGGATATGAATAAAGAAGGCGCTTTTAACTCTTTTCACAAAAATGGTGGACCTGCGGGTAATCACAAAGCTCATGGCCCTTTCGGAGGGATTCTGATTATCGGGCTGATCATAT
>JAEINM010000481.1 GCA_016342385.1 Spirochaetaceae bacterium
AGTCTTGAAGCCATTAGAAAAAAGAGTGTGATTCCGCAGACAGCGGCCCACTCATTCAAATCCAGAAGGTTGGTGATAAACTCTGTCGGAACTGTAGCGATAAGGCCATAAGGGATACAAACCATGAAAATGAATTTCGAAATACCTTTAAAAGCCGTACCCGGAATCCTGAAGGCAAATTCCACAATCGAATCCTCCGCCTGAGTGAGTGCATCAATCTTCACAAAGAAGAAAGCCCATGTCCTAATGATGAGGAATAGAGAATACATGACCAGATTCATCATGACCACAAGAAGAATATATCCACCGATCTTCGAAGGTGTGACTGAAAATCCTCCGTTGATCATTCCATATCCAACCATAATTGCTCCGGTTATTATTCCCAGAAGAGAACCGGGATTGAATCCCTCACAACTGAGATAGAACTGGGTATCCACGGGCTTGACAATTATGACATCGAGGGTTCCATTCCGTATTTTCTCCGGCATGGGGAGCAGTCCGAAAAACCAAACTCCCATGGCGAGACTGTCTACAATGGAAAATGTACCGATAAAGACAAACATCTGATTGAGAGTCCATCCGTTTATGGTATCGATAAACCGGTAGATACTGGCAAAAGCGAGAAGCTGGAAGGCAAAGAGAATAAAATCCACAAAAAAGGCGATCCAGAAATTAAAACTGTAGATCATCGATCTGGTCAATTTGTATTTCATAAGGATGATCATCAGTCTGAGATATCGTATCATGCACCGACCCCTTCATAGAGACTGATCATTCTTTTATACAAAAAGGTCCGATAGAGAGCAAATATCAGGTTCCATCCGACAATGACAATCAGGGCCTGTCCCATTCGATCCAATTCCCGGCCCAGATAAAGGGAAACGGGATAATAGAGGATATAGTAAAAGGGTGTAAAGGATATGATCTTCTGGACAAGTGCAGGAAGCAACAGGAGAGGGATAAAACTCCCGGACATAAACTCTATAAAATTACTGAAAAAGAAATAAGGCCCCGCAATATCCACGGTTTTAAAACTGATGAGGGCGATAAGATAGTGAACCTGCATCAGTGTGAATAACCCCAGAAAGGAAAACAAAATAAAATAGAGGACATTCACGGGATTTTCAGGAATAAAGAAGTATGAGCGGAAGATGATAATCCAGAGGATGAAAGCAATTGTATCGACCAGAAAGGAGAAAGCGCCCTTGCTCAGACTTCTGGCCAGACAATAGGAAAAATGCCTGATGGGACGGGTGATGTATTTAGTATATCCGCCGGTTCTGACCTCTTCGGCAGTTTCCCAGATAATATTTTCTGATCGGGCAATCCGGGTAATAAAGGTAATGAGAATATAATAGGTGAGCATCATGGGAAAAGTGTATCCCCCGATAGTCTCCTTTCCTGTAAATATAGCCTGCCACAACAGATAGGCCAGATAGATTTTCAGGAAAGAAAAAAGGGCACTGGTCAGAGTGTCAAAGCGGTAGGCAATAGACTCTTTGAAGGTGACATTAAACACTGCTGTATATTTTTTCAACAACATCGGTAATATCCTCCTCCTCTATGGCCACATCCTCCACGTCATAAGTGCTGAACAGCTCAGCAATGACATTTTTGACATCGCTCTTATCGACTTTCATTTTAACCTTAAAGGGATTTTTCTCCATATATTCCACAGGCAGGGAGAGTTTGATCTCCGTAGACTTCTCAAAGCTGACTTCTATAATTTTGTAGGGGCTCACACGATCGACAAGATCCTGGTAGGTGCCTTCATAGACATTTTCCCCTTCATTTATGACAATGATTCTCTCGCAGAGGATTTTAATATCCTCCATGTAGTGACTGGTCAGAATGATGGTCGTATCCCTCTCGCGGTTTACTTTCTTCAGGAAATTCCTGATCTGCTTCTGTGCCGTACCATCGAGACCGATGGTCGGTTCATCGAGAAAGATGACCTCGGGGTTATGGAGCAGAGCAGCGATAATCTCCATTTTCATCCGCTGTCCCAGAGAAAGCTGGCGAACCTGCTTCTGGAGGAATTCACCCACTTCGAAGATCTCCACAAGCTCCTTAACATTCTTATCAAACTGATCCTGGGGAATCTGGTAAATCTCTTTGTTCAATTGAAAAGAGTCTTCCGCCGGCAGATCCCACCACAACTGACTCTTCTGTCCCATGACCACAGCATATTTCTTCCTGAAATCATCTTTCAGATCCCCGGGAGTATATCCGCAGACCTGAATATGACCACTGCTGGGAGGAATAATCCCGGTCAGCATTTTAATCAATGTGGTTTTCCCCGCTCCATTGGGACCAATCAGGCCGACAATTTCCCCTTTTTTAATAGAAAAGGAAAACTCCTTTACCGCCGTTTTCACGTTTCTCCTGGGGCGGAAGATATATTTCAGAGCCCCTTTAAACCCGGGGTCTTTCTCTTTGAAATAATAATGACGAGTCAGTTTATCTGTTGTTATCATAATAATGTTCTAATCCTACTTTCTTCTTTTCCTCGATGACCCGTGACCACCTCCACCATAGGCAATCATGGCACCCAGTACAAATCCGAAGTTGTATAAAGGGCCCTTGTTGTGGATTTCATAAACATTCACTTTATCATTGAAGAGGGAAATAATAAAAGTGATAAAGGATATACAACCATGCCAGAGTCCCATAAAGAATCCGGCCAGCTCTCCCTCGGCATTGGCTGTCCCGGAAAAGCTGTTCGGTCCGGCGGCACAACCTGTCAGAATAAGAACCCCTATTATTATCAAAAATGCTATTGTTGTTTTTTTCATATTTTTTATCTCCTGTTTTTAAAGTATAATTCCCTGAAGAATTTTATCTAATATTTTTTTCTTCTCCCCCTTTCAGGCTGTGTGAGAAGTAATTTTATTGTTTATAAAAATAAATAGATATAAATCAGAGAATATATTTCTCTGATTTAT
>JAEINM010000482.1 GCA_016342385.1 Spirochaetaceae bacterium
CAGGAGCCGGTATTCCATTTATGACATCTGTGACAACGGCTCCATATCCCATTTGAGGAATCAGCCAGAAGTAATCAAACTTATAGGTCAGGATAAATAGAGGGATAATAAAAGAGATGATAATTATCACATACTGGATTTGCATATTTTTAGTAACTCCGAGCATTCCGGAGATAAGCGTATATGTTAAAACAACACTGCTTCCGATAATAACGGCCCAGACATAATCTATACCCAGTACCCATTTGAACATAATCCCAATTCCACCGAACTGTCCGACACAATAGGAAATTGAGATCAGAATGGCTACAACAGCAGTAATGGCTCGTAAGGGGGTTGAATAATATCTGTCACCAATAAAGTCCGGTGCCGTATATTTCCCATATTTTCTAATCTGGCCTGCCATGAGTATAAGGAGTAGAACATAACCACCGGTCCAGCCGACAACAAAGGCCAGTCCGTGATATCCCGAACCGTACATCAATGCTGCCATTCCCAGAAAAGAAGCGGCACTCATCCAGTTTGAGGCAATAGCCATACCGGAACCGACTCGGGAAATCCCCCGTCCTGCGGCATAATAATCATTTGTATCTTTGGCTCTGAAGAATACACCGACCATTACAAATAAAACGAGAATGGAAATCAATATAAGAGCAGGTCCAACTTTAAAACTACCTTCCAATGCTGTAGCACTCTGAGCATGCAGAGAAACAGCCATTAACAGCAATAATACTTTAAATGTATTTTTTTTCATTATTTTCTCCCTTATTATGATTTTGCATTCTCATCGTTTTTTTCCAGTCTGGAATGAAGACGGTCAATTAAAAAGCAGTATATCCAGCATAGGAATACAAAAAGAACCAGTAGAAAAACGGCCGTATAAAAATAATGAAAAGGGAAACCAAGAAATACAGTGTCTGTCAGAATCGATTGATTATGAGTCAAATATAAGGACATAACATCTGGTAATTTTTCTTTATTCTCTGCTGTGAAAGTCTCCATATGGGCAGATCGGAGCTCTAGAGGAATAAGTTTGGCTTCCAGGCTGTACTCTTTCAATCCGAGTATTCCCGCGACTTGCCGAATAATACTGGACTTGGCCGTGACATAAGAATTATCTGTCAATGATGTAACATTTTCTCTTTGTCCTTCAAATGCGGCAATTTCCTCTTTAAAAGACTTTCTATTTTCTTCCGGTAATAAGTCGTATACAGCCCAGCTGAAAGCATTATGCAGAACAGATTTTCCGGAAGTATCGGAAAAAGTGCTGGATTTTCCCAGTACAGAAATGACTGAATTGGTAAATTCAATCTTTTCCCCCTCTGAGGCAGTACCGCTTTTGACATTATCCCATACTTTTTCAAAAGTTATGAGAGATGCTTCAGGTGTCGGCTTTTCCATAACCCTCAACAATATCTGAAACCCGAAAATTGCAATCGCCCAGACAAGAATAAGGACAATAATCAGGTTACGATTAATACGAGATAACTCTGTCGTCGGTCTAAAAAAATTGACATTGTAATCTATTTCTTGATCCATAATCACTCCATCATTAAAAGATATTCTCTTTCCAAAAATACATTTGGACATTATTCTTGTTGTTCAGATTTCAAGTATAATTTCTTAGGTACCCGTTAAGTTAGCCGTATAAAGTAAGGGATATAAAAAAAAGAACAATAGAATTATGTTTTAAATTCGATATGTTTTTATCAATAAAAACATAACTATAGTATGATGGGATAATTCACCTGTCAAAGAGAATTATTCAAAACCGGGCCTTAGTGATTTTTTTTTACATTAATGTCAATAAGAATGACCAATCCAGCCAGTTTAATCCCGGTACTGGAAAAATTAGAAAAGTCATCGATTGAATTACAGATGAAATCGGTTAAAATAGGTCTCATAGGCTGAAAGTAGTTGATTCGCTGAATGAGTTCCCGGGGAATTTATGCATATTATACATTTAAATAGAAAGATTCTTAATCAGAAAGAAGTAAAAAAGATTTTCAAATCGGTTCAGAATAAAAAAATTCTCAAAGAAAAAGGCGGCTACCTTTTTAACTCATCCCTTAAGGATTCTGACTTTTACATAGGAATACGTCCTGTCATAGTCGAAGGGGAAAGAACTCATCATTACGAAATTGAACTCGATTATGAAGATGCCTACAAACTGACAGGTTTCTTCAACGTAGATGGAACTTTGGGCATGCTGTTCAAACCTCCAGCCTCGAAACACTCTATCACTGATGAATTCAAAAACCAATTGAAGAGCTCTTATGAACAAACAGCTGAAATACTGGTTCAGAATGGGTTTTCTGAACAGGTCAGGTTTGACTGGATAACTCAGAAGATGCTCGGTGAAATCGGTCTGTTTGAACCAGTGCCCCAAACTCTCGGTAATCTTCTGAAGAGATTTTAGCCTGAGAAAGGATCATTGTTTTTACAGATAATCCTCAAAATATAAAAAAAGCAGCCCGGAGGCTGCTTTTACTATGTAAACACACGAAGATCTTTCTGTCTCTGCTTTCTGAACTGTCTTGTATAAAGATTGTAATAATGCCCTTTTTCTTTCAGAAGTTCCCTGTGGCTCCCGGCTTCCTTAATCTGCCCTTTCTCGATAACCAGAATCCTGTCGGCATTTCTAATAGTCGATAATCTGTGGGCAATAACAAAACCTGTTGATCCCCGAAGAAGAGTCTCCATCCCTTTCTGAATAAGCTCTTCAGTCAATGTATCGATAGAACTGGTCGCTTCATCCATAATGATGATTTCCGGTCTGGCCAGAATGGCCCTTGCCAGAGAGATAAGCTGTTTCTGGCCGACAGAGAGCAAAGTTCCCTCCTCTCCCACATCTTCACTGTATTGATTTTCAAGATCTTTAATAAAGTCGTGAGCATGAGCCAATTTGGATGCCTCAACAACCTCTTCATCTGTCGCATCGAGAC
>JAEINM010000483.1 GCA_016342385.1 Spirochaetaceae bacterium
AATGATAAAAATAATTGCACCGATAACGATCCCCTGAGTTCCTTCCGCTCCGACAACAAAGGTGGCAAAAGCCTTAATGATTCTACCGTCGAAGTCCTCTCCTCTGGAGAGAATCAGTCGGGTAGATGAGACATTGAGAGCCAGTCCGAAGACTGTCGACACGAGGAGAACTGTGGGAAATAATGAAAATTCCAGTGGATCATTCGTAAAGAGGACAATGAGAATAATCATAATTGCCAGCATGAGATTAACCGACATTAGGGTATCGAGAATCCATGTCGGCAATGGTATTATCAACATCATGACAATGGACAATACCCCTATAGTGATGAGCAGGTCAGTGCGCTGTTTACCAAATGCGCTTCTCAATGTTTTCTGAAAATCTGCCAATTTACGACTCCTAAGGGTTATAGTTCATCATTAAGTTTTCCGCTTATGCGGTAAACTTCTGCCAGCACTCTGGATACAATATCCCAGTATTCTTCGGGGATCATTTCCCCGATTTCTACTGCGGCATACAATCCTCTTGCCAGAGGCTTATTCTCTATGACAGGGATATTGTTTTCTTTCGCAATATCCCTGATCCTGAATGCAATATTATCCTGTCCTTTCGCTGTAACAGTCGGTGCGACCATTGTTTCATTGTTCCACTCCAGTGCAACGGCAAAATGGGTAGGGTTTGTGACAATAACATCAGCTTCCGGAACATTCTGGATCATATTGGCCGTGAGGATCTCCTGCATTCTCTGCCGTAGCCTGCTTTTGACTAAGGGATCCCCTTCCATCTGCTTATGTTCCTCTTTAACTTCGTGTTTGGTCATTTTCAGGGAATCAAGATGCTGTTTCCTTTGAAAAAGATAATCGGGAAGAGAGAGAGACATAAGAATTAAAGCCGCTTTAACAGCCAGGCCAAAGGCAATACCGGCCACAAAACTAAAACTCTCCCCGAGAGGAATCTGTGAGAGATTGGCCAGTTGTGGTCCGTTTTTACGAATATCCAGATAGGCGACAACACCTATAATAGCTATTTTGATAATTGATTTTGAAAAATTAAAAAAAGCTTCCAGGGAAAAGAGGGATTTCTTTGCCCAGTTGATAATATCGGGTTTTATTTTTTTAAAATCAGGCTTTATGGCTTTAGGGGTAAATTTTAAACCGACTTGAAGGACATTCCCGATAAAAGCGGAAATGAAGGCTATAGCAAAAACCGGCAGTGTCAGTTTTATAAAATAACTGATAAAAGCCCGGTATGGGACTGTATCGGTAGCGATATCTATCATAGTGCTGCTGGTGATATAATAGTTTATCATCTGAGAGAGCTGAGTGATCATATACCCCGCCAGAGTGCCTATGGTAACCAGGGGAAACAGCATAACCAGCGAAGCCGTCAATTCTGCTGTTTTTGCTACTTTTCCATCTTCCCGGGCTTTCTTCTTTTTCTGTTCCGTCGGATCTTCGGTTCTCCCTTCCTCTTCAGCGGCAAACCATTGAAGATCCATATGTCGGAGTAAAGACTCGTATTCATGGGAACGTAAAAACCGGATTCTCAGCGCAAGATCACTCATAAAGTCCCTCTGTAAGCAAAATCGAGTATATTGAGAATCTGGCTGAAACCGGCATCTATTATCATAGTAAATTTTTCAATGAGAAAAGGCATGGCCGCCAGCATCATGATAAAACCGACACTGATCTGAATCGGGAAACCGACCATAAGGAGATTCATCTGAGGCGCCGCTTTGGCCAGCAGCCCCATTGTCACAGACAAAAGAATAAGTGTTCCCATAATGGGTATGGCAATAATGATGGCCTGCTCAAAAAGGCTTCCGAGAACCCCGGTAAAATAGGATACCAGCATCTCCCGCTGGAGAAATAGATCCGTAGCTTTGACGACACTGAATGATTGGAATATTCCCGTGAGAAAGACCTTTTTCATTCCGCTGGTCACAAGAAATACCAGCATGGCAATGAGATTAAGAAATTGTCCCAGTAGGGGAATTTGTATCTGCGCCAGAGGATCAAAGACCTGAGAAGCTCCGAAACCCATCTGAATAGAGAACATCTGACCGGCTACCTGAAAAACAGTAAACACCAGGAGAATAATAAAACCCATTATAATTCCTATCAGCACTTCTCCAATGACCATCACAGCATATAATACTCCCGTATCGGGTATAACAAAACCGAGAGTCCTGGCCATGGGAAAGACTGCTATTGCCGTAAAAAAAGCAAGCCCGGCTCTTGCGGGTGCCGGAAATGCGCTTGATGACAAGATGGGCATAATGAGCATCAATGCAATAATCCTGGCAAAAATGAGAAGAAAAATTTGGCCTTCTGTCAGCAGCGCGTCAAAATCCATTGTTATCCTGCAATAGTCGGAATCAGATTAAATAGATTCGATGTAAAATTGGCCATGGAATTTATCATCCAGGCCCCGAATAAACCGATAATAGTTAAAATAGCAACGATTTTCGGTACAAAAGTCAAAGTCTGATCCTGTATAGAAGTCACAGCCTGAAAAATAGAAATAATCAGTCCGATCAGCATGGATGTCAATAAGACAGGTGCTGCTATGGAGAGAGTCTGAATTATGCTGCTCCTGAGCAGACTGACAATAAAACCTGAAGTCATATCTTATCTCCTTGACCCAAATTATTGAAAACTCAAAATCAACTGCTTTATCAGAAATTCCCAGCCATCGACCAATACAAACAGAATCAGTTTGAAGGGCATGGAAATCATAACCGGAGGTAACATAATCATACCCATGGACATGAGAATAGAGGATACAACCATATCGATGATAATAAAAGGAAAGTACAGCAGTATCCCTATTTTAAAGGCCACCGTTAATTCGTTGAGTATAAACGCGGGAATAACAACATATGTCGGGACATCAGCAAATGTCTGAGGCTGA
>JAEINM010000484.1 GCA_016342385.1 Spirochaetaceae bacterium
TGTTAGAGTTTTGTTAAATGAGGGAAATAGGAAGGGAAATTGTAAATTTGCATCCTCTATCTTTGTTGCTGACGACTGATATCCTACCCTTATGTGCCAGGATGATATGACGGACTATGGAGAGTCCCAGGCCTGTTCCCCCCGTATCGGGCTTCTGATTTTTATTGATCCTGTAGAATCTCTCAAATATCCTGTCTATCTGATCGTCCTCAATCCCTATACCATTGTCTTCAATGGAGATCTCGATGCTCTTTTCTCCATTAGATAGTACCTGTTTTCCCGTTATGATCACTTTACTTCCCGAACCTGAATATTTCACAGCATTGTTTATAAGATTGAAAACCGCCTGTTCCAGTAGAATGGGATTTACTCTAATCAGCAATTTATCATAACAGATAACTTCCATTTTTATATTTTCTTTTTCAGCCATATTAAGGGCTGATGTATAGGCACTGAAGAGAAGATCGTTGAGAAGCACATTTTCAGTAACCAGATCATTGCCTTTATCTTCGATATTACTCAGAATCAGCAGATCATCAATAATAGAATTCAGCCTCTGAGAGTGTCTGCCGATAACCGACAGGAACTGATCCCGTTTAGATTTATCTTCTGAGGCTCCGTCAAGTAAGGTTTCTACATAACCATTAATAAGAGTGATTGGGGTTTTTAATTCATGAGACACATTGGAGACAAAATCCCGTCTCATATTTTCCAGTTGTTTGATTCTGGTAATATTATTCATTACCAGCAAAATCCCTCTGTTTTTTCCTCCAATATCAAAAATGGGAGTACTGTGGATCTGAACATATTGTTCTATTGACTGGTTCAGGCGAACTGTTTCCTCAAGAATTTCTGTGCTGGTGAGAGATTTTTCTACTAGATGGCCTATCCTTTTATTTTCAATAAGGTCAGAAATTTTCTTCTTTCTGCTCACTTCCAGAGTTCTGCCCGTAAGCTTTTCCGCAGCGGGATTCATCTCTTTTATAAGGAGATTGTTGTCGAGCAGTATGACAGGTTCCACCATACTGTTGACCATGGCCTGAAGCTCATTTTTCTGGAAAGTCGCTTTATTAATTATATGCTGGAGCTGTTCTCCCATCCTGTTTATAGACTTTTTCAGCAAAGCCACTTCTCTCGGGCCGTTCTCCGGAAGTTTTTTGGAAAAATCACCTTTAGAATAGTGGGTTGATATATCTTTAATCGATCCTATCGTTCTGGTAAAACCCCGGGCTGTTATAACACTGAATAATAGGGTTAAAAGCAGAATGATCAGGCTGAAAACAATCATCTTTTTATAGGTTGTCAGAACTTTTTCACCGATAAAATCGATAGAGAGAGCCAGACGGATAATAATCCCCGATTCTCCGGGAGGAACAGCTATATAGAGCAATTGTTCTGATAAGGTTGAGCTCAGTCGCCTGGAACTGCCTATACTTCCCTCCAGAGCAATGCTCACTTCCGGTCTGTTGGAATGATTATCCATAACTTTATAATTTTCATGAGAATCGGCAAGAACCTTACCGTCGGTGGCAATCAATGTAATTCTGGAATTAATGCCCTGCGAAATGAGAGCGGTAAAATTCTGATAGGATGTTTCCTCATCCTGGTTGTAAGCCCTTAACTGATTGGCGATGATTCTCCCCTGTTGTGTTAAGGAGCTTTCCACTTCTCTATAGATGGAATCTGAGAGTATTCGGATGGAAAAAATGGAAATTGTTCCAATCGTAAGTAATGTGAGTGATAGAAATATCAGCAATACATAGAGAAAGAGTGATTTTTGCCTCACGGGGAAACCATCCTGTATCCAATTCCCCGGACTGTCTCGATGTATTTTCCCGAATCTCCCAGTTTCTTTCTGATCCCCAGGATCTGAACATCTACAGATCGTTCGGTAACCGCATAGCCATTGCCTTTGACCCGGTCAATAATCTGATTCCTGGAATAGACAAATCCGGGATTCTGAGCAAGGTATTCCAGTATGGAAAATTCTGTTCTCGACAGGTGAATATTTTCCCCCTTTAAAATCACTTCATGGCGATCGTGATCGATAGTGATGCCGTGGAGGTTTAAGGTCGTATTTTCACTCATTACTTCAGTGGATTGTCGTCTGAGGGCAGCTTTAACACGGGCCATGAGAATTTTGGGCCGAAATGGTTTGGTAATATAGTCATCGGCACCGGTTTCCAGACCCTGGATAATATCTTCATCATCAGTTCTGGCAGTCAGCATTATTATAGGAGTGTTCTGTATCTCCGGTTTTTGTTTCAATTGTCTGCAGACTTCAAAGCCATCGATTGTGGGAAGCATGACATCGAGGAGTATCAGATCGGGTGATGATTGAATGGCCTGCTTTATGGCTTCTTCACCATTTCCGCATTTGAACACGTCATAACCTGACATTTCCAGATTAAAGGCAATTAATTCTCTAATATCATCATCGTCTTCAACAATTAGGATTTTTCCCATTTTTATTCCTCCTGTCTAAAACCGGGACTTCAATCTCAGTAAATATGAATCGAAATGAAAAGGCAAGTCCGGATTGTAGAAGAGAATCCATTTTATCGTGTCCCAGGCGATGGTTTTGGCTCATTCCATCTAGGAATTTTTCCTATATCTCCAGACTTTATACCATACTATAATTGAATTTGAATAATAACGAAGGATTCTTATATCAATGAATTGTGAAGCCATTAAATTATGTCTCTGTCAGAATTTCAGAAATGAGACAGATGCGCTCCTCTCCAGATCTCCTGACCTCTCTTTCGATGTTCACTATTATAAAAGTAGAAATAATTGTGATCCTCTGGAGGAGGAGGAATACGGAAAAATACTTGAAAAGAATTTTCACTATAAGAGAGTTTTTGTCTTGGGAGGACTCTGCTTTGATCCCGGGCAGTTCTCTTCACATGAG
>JAEINM010000485.1 GCA_016342385.1 Spirochaetaceae bacterium
AGCAATAAAAAAAGAAGGAAGAACATTTGTTCTTTAGTACAGGAGTGAAATACA
Source organism: Spirochaetaceae bacterium (assembly GCA_016342385.1). Lineage (GTDB taxonomy): Bacteria > Spirochaetota > Spirochaetia > DSM-2461 > DSM-2461 > Spirochaeta_F. The sequence continues at coordinate 55 of JAEINM010000485.1, forward strand.
ATGGATAAACCACTAACAATAGCTCTGCCGAAGGGAAGATTATTTGAGCAGGTACAGGAACATTTTTACAGCAAAGGCGTAGAATTCGCTTTTGAAAAGCGTAAACTGGTGGCTTATGACAGCAAAGGTCTCCTGAAAATATTTCTGGTTAAAAACTCCGACCTGCCGGCTTATGTGGCTCACGGGATTGCCGGTCTGGGAATCTGCGGAGAAGATGTGGTCTACGAAACAGGTTACAGCTTTTACAATGTTATCCCTTTCAGTTTCGGAGGAACCAGACTCTGTATGGCTGCAATGAAAGATTATAGGAATGAGTCCAAAGAGACTCATATGACCATAGCCACCTCTTTTACGGACTACACAAGAGATTATTTCCACAAGCAGGGAATCCCCGTTAAGATAATTAAGCTCAATGGTAGTGTGGAACTGGCTCCCGTTTTAGGACTGGCTCCCTATATTGTTGACCTGGTGGAAACTGGCAGCACATTAAAAGCCAATAATCTTGAAGTTATACGGACTCTTACCGATATAAAGGTTAATATGATTGCGAATAGAGCCTATTATAAATTCCATTATGAAGCTATAAATAATCTGGCTGAGATTCTGAGAGAGGACTGAAAATGCTAATTGAATTATCCAGAAAAACAGCCGAAACGGATATAAAACTTAAATTGGATCTCGAAAAAAAGGAAAAGCCTCAGATTAACACGGGCCTCCCTTTTTTTGACCATATGCTTCATGCCATGGCTTTTCATGGGAAGTTTTATCTGAAAATAGAAGCATCGGGAGATATCGATGTTGATCCTCATCATCTTGTGGAAGACACAGGCCTTGTACTCGGGCAGGCATTACTGAAGAGTTTCAGCGATAAAAGTGCCATTAATCGATACGGGAATGCCAAAATCCCCATGGATGATGCTTTAAGTGAAGTTATAATCGATGTGTGCAACAGACCATATCTTGTCTATCAGGTCGGATTCCCTCAGGAAAATTCGGGATCTTTTGCAAATTTTCTTTTCAAGGAATTTTTTCAGGCTCTGGTTTCTGAAGCAAAAATTAACCTCCACCTTATAACCCATTACGGAGAAAATAGTCATCACCGGTCGGAATCTCTGTTTAAAGCAGCAGGAATAGCTATTGAATACGCTTTTCGTAAAACTGGAGAAAAAGGGACCGGATCTATGTCGACAAAAGGTATAATTTAAGGGGGAATTTATATATTGATAATAAATAAAAATACCCATATTATACTTGTAAGAGTTTTAATTCTCTTTGTTAATTATGAAAAATAGTAAAATATTAAATGAAATTCCCAAAGAGGGATTTCTAAAAGTCACTGATGTAACAAATAAAACCCTATCTGATCAGCAGAGAGTCACACTCATGAGAAGAGGTAATGAATTTTTTAACAATGGTGATATTGAACAGGCAAGACGAATCTTTCTGACAATAGGATATACAGACGGCCTGATTAGAATCGGTGAATATTATTACTCAAATAACCGGCCCTTTGAAGCGTTTAAAATGTTTAAAATAGCACCGGATCCTGCCAGAGTGAATAATATGATAGAAAAAATGACTTACATTATAAAGAAATGGATTAAAGAAGAATAAAAAATATTTCAAGAATAGAATATTATAAAAAGGATTATAAAAATGGAAAACTTATTTGATAATGATGCGGAGAACTCCGCAGAAGCTGATGAGTTAACACAGGAACAGCTGAATGAGATCAGTGAACTTTCTAAAAAGGGATATCAGCTTCTTAAAGAGGGATTACTGGATAGGGCTGAAACATGCTTCTCTGAAATCCTAGATTTGGATCCTTCTAATAATTATGCTCTTGTAGGTATGGGAGATACTCTTCGCAAATCCAGACACTTCCAGGATGCGATTAAATACTATCAGAATTGCCTGAAAAACAACAATGGAAATAATTATGCCCTTTTTGGACTGGCTGACTGCTATAAGGCCCTTCACCAATACAATCGAGCCATAGATATCTGGGAAGAATATCTGACACACGATGATAAAAATATCACTGTATTAACAAGAATTGCCGATGCCTACCGAAAAGTCAGAAACTTTGAAAAATCCAATGAAATTTACCAGCAGGTACTCAGTATGGAGCAGAACAATTCCTATTGTCTAATAGGCCTTGGACATTTAAATTACGATTTCCGGGACTATGAAAAAGCTCTTTATTACTGGGAAAAAATGCTGGAAATGAATCGGTCCCACATAGATATCAGAGTGCTGACATCATTGGGGAACTGTCATAGAAAAATGAAAACTTTTAGAGAGGGCATCCCCTATTTTGAAAGAGCTCTGAAAATGCAGCCCAATAATTTCTATGCTCTCTTCGGTCTGGCCGACTGCTATAGGGGATTGCATATTCCCGATCAATCGGTAATATACTGGAACAAAATTCTTGCTCTTGATCCTAAAAATAAAGTGATTCTTACAAGAGCCGGAGATGCCTTTAGAAACCTGGGAGACAATACAAAAGCTTTCGAATATTATACTAAGGCACTGGACATAGAATTTGACATATATGCAGTCCTGGGTCTGGCTATTATAAACAGAGATAAGGGTAACTACGAAGAAGCTTCTTCGACAATGAAAACTGTCATTGAAAAAGACCCCAAAAACCCGAGATTCTATCTCGAATGTGCCGATGTTTACCGCAAATGGAAAAAAGACAAAGAAGCCCTTGAAATACTCTCTGATTTCCTGAAAACAGGAATAAAAAATCAGGTTATTCAGGATATGTATATGGAATTAAAAGCTACTATAATGGCCTGAAAAAACATAAAAAAAAACCGCACAGTGTAAC
>JAEINM010000486.1 GCA_016342385.1 Spirochaetaceae bacterium
AGGAAAGAAGAAGATTGTTTTCGACGGTTAGATTCTGCATTGTTTCTTTTCTCACAGATATCTCTCCAAAGGCTTCTGTCACTCCCCGTGAGAAATAATAAGGACGTCCTTCATTAATCATCTTAAAGATATTATTGTATTTAACTTTATGCTGATGGAGTCCGGCGGCCTCTAAAATTTCTATATCAGACCAGCCTATTCCCTGAATCCCTCAAACAATCTCAAATCATCGAGACTTTTGACCGAGTCAAAAAGATCCTGTTTGTTTTTGTTGATAATAAAAATCCTCCGGCTGATAAGCCCCCGCATAATGGGAAACAAAAGAGGAAGTAATTGTTCTTCCAATTCCCGGGATGTTCCGGCGTACAATACATCGGTTTCCCCCTCTTTTAAACTGATGATATTTCTAGCTTGTGAGAAATCATTGTTTTCAATAAGAAGAGAATACTCTTCTCCTGATTTATCCAGAATCATTTTTAATACATCTATATAAAAATTCTCTTCTCTTGTGTCGTTTATTTTTATCTCAATTGCCCAGGCTGTGTTCTGAAGAAGAAAAATTCCCAAGAAGAATGTACCAAAAAAGGTTCTTTTTTTCACTAATACTTCCTTTATTCTATATATGATAACTATTATTATAATACATTAACAGGAATCTGATAGTCTCATTTTTTTTCTCTTGTCTTTCACGGTTTAATTCTTACTCTCTTCAAAGACTTCCCCCATAAGACGATAGAGTATTTCCGGTATCCTTTCATAGACATCTTTCATATAAACTCTCTCTGTGGGTTTATGTAGATCCTTACCCCATGGTCCAATATTCACCATAGGAGCCTTCAGGGTCTTCATATCTTCGAATGGAATGTGATAAAGAGTGTCCCAACCGGGACTGTTTAGTTTTATGGATTCGATATCCGCATTATCACCGACCCATCCGGCGTATGACAAATCGCAAATCCCCATAAAATAAGCATTTGTCTGATACTCTATGTTGTATAAGTCCCGTGATATCCTATCGGTTCTGGCTCCCAGCTGTAGATTCAATCCTTCGGGTATCATTGAATTTGTAATGTGGGGATAGTAGGGACCGGATAATCCGATAACAATGGCCGGTCCCTCAAGATCCGCTTCATCAGCAGTGAATTCAAGAAGCTGAATCGCCGCATCGGGAAGGCTTATCCTATTTTCTACAAGAAGATTATTCAGCTCAATCTCTTTTTCTCCATAGCGACTGAGAAAATCTGATTCTCCGTTTAAAAGGGCTTCTTTGTACAGTGTGTTAAAATCTATAACGCGATCTTCAAATGGTACAAAATCCGCTTCCTGATGATTCAGTTTACAGAATTTCATATAAGAACGGTTGAATAATTCAAGAGTTTCTTTCATTGCCTGCCCTGACAGCTCCATCATCCATTTCATGATATCAACAGGATTTTTCGTAAAAGTTAACCAGTTGAAATAACCGGTTGCAGCTTCCGGTATGGAGGCATCGTAAGTCTTCTTGCGATCCTTAAGATTAACCCAGATAGGTGGTGGCGTGGCATCATTTTCAAATTGGTCGCATAAATCGATATTTAATTCGCTTAATAACTGGATTTTTGCCAGAATCAGGGAAGGATTGAGACCATTGAACGGTTCCCCTATATGACTCCGGACTCCCCGCACATAAATAATCGGCATGATTTTACCGACAGAACCCTCATAAATAATGGCTTTCTTTTTCAGCTGATTGAAGTAGGGCTCTGAATTTATTGTCAGTATATAATCAAGAGCATAGGTTTCGCTAATCTCGCGGATAAGAGTTGTCGCCTCGAGCATCCCTCTCGACAGATTTTCCTCATCGGGTAAACTGATCAGTAGAATGTTGTGAGTGAATGACTCTTCTTCGGATAAACGATCTAGCAGGGCCATTTGAATAGCCGCTCCTGATTTCATGTCAGCTGCCCCTCTGGCGAATAACCATTCACCAGAATCGAGATCGGCGCGGCACTGTTCCGGCAGTTTTCTCTTTTTTAAAGCTTCTATAAGATCATCGGGACGTAGTGCAAGGTTTTTCAGTTTTCCATAATCTTCAATTCCGACCGTATCATGGTGATGAATGAGAATAATGGTTTTTCTGCTTTCCCCTTTTAATAATGCCCAGATGATTTCCCGGTTATGGGGATCACCTTTTATTATTTTTGAACCCAGGTATTCCGGATACTTTTGAAAGTATGGGCGAGATTTCAACCAGTTGAGAATAATCTCTTCAATGAAACTTTCATATGGCGTGTTTGTGTCACTTCTTGAAGCTATGAGATGTAGAAAAAGTGGTTCTATTCTTTCCTGCCAGTTGAACAAATTCTCTCCTATGGTGTGTAGATCATTCTATTATATTTGTGCTTAAAGCCAAATTTTTCATAAAGTTTTTTTGCTCTTTTGTTATCAAGGTCCACATGAAGAGAGACTTTCCCTTTAGAAAACTGTATAACTTCATTAATGAGCGAACTGGCAATACCTCTTCCCTTACGGCCTTTATGTGTTCCAATATAGGCGAGGTGGTAGGTCGGCAGAAAAGTCTCAAACCCTGTGTGAACAAGGATGGTAATTCCCTGTACTTCACCATTTATCTTTGCCAGAAAGATCGCTCCCTTTTCTTTCGCGTTGCGAACGGCATCATCAATTTCAGGAAGGGGGTCAGAATACTGCATAAGAAAAGTATCCACATAAGATTTGAGTTTTTCAATAGAATATTGGCTGAAATCCTTTATCAGCTCAATCTGAACGTCGGCATGTCCATCATTTAAAATAATGACATGAGTCCCGTTTTTCAGGTTTCCCAATTTGGCCTGTTTATAGAAACCTGCAAAACCATAAGATTCTTCTGTCGATAGAATAAT
>JAEINM010000487.1 GCA_016342385.1 Spirochaetaceae bacterium
CTATAAGAATTGTACTAATCGGAATTCGCAATGCCGGTAAATCATCATTAATGAATAATATATTTGAAAAAGATATATCTATTATTTCTTCAACTCCAGGGACGACAACTGATCCCGTTACCAGGCAGATGGAACTGGGTGCTCTGGGTCCCATAGCTGTAACCGACACGGCGGGACTCGATGACGAAGGGGATCTAGGAAAAATGAGAGTGTTAAAAACACTTGAATCGGCTACATCATCGAGTATCAATGTATTCGTGACACCCATTGATAAAGATCCCACCACTGTGGAGAGAGAGATATTCCATGAACTGGTAAAAAATAATGCAAAAGTGCCCTTTGTCTGTGTCTTAACTCACAGCGATAAAGAAGAAAATGAATCGAAAATTGAACTTGTTGCCCCTGCTCCCAAAGTGAGAATTAATAATCTCAACGGAGATGGTTCCCTTCAGTTAAGGGAACTCCTGATCAGTCAGAAAGACAAAATCTCTCTTGAGGTTACCCCTGTTGAAGGCCTTGTTTCTGAAGGAGATCTCGTTGTTCTTGTCACTCCCATCGATCTGGCGGCACCTAAAGGAAGACTTATTATGCCTCAGGTTCAAACTATCCGCGATCTTCTGGACAGAGACTGTGCCTCTCTTGTGGTCAAAGAGAGAGAATTATATCCTTACTATAATAATCTGATAAAAAAACCGAAACTGGTCATAACAGACAGTCAGGTATTTCATAAAGTAGCTGCTGATATACCGGAGAATCAGTTACTGACCTCTTTTTCCATACTCTTTGCCAGAAAAAAAGGAGACCTGGAAGAATTTATTAAAGGGATTGTCAACCTGAAAAATACCCCGGTGGGATCAAAGATTCTGGTAATGGAATCCTGTGCGCATCACCGCCAGGCCGATGATATCGGAACAGTAAAGATTCCACGATTATTCCGTCAACTGGTACAGCCAAAAGTAGAATTTGTGTTTACCAGAGTCTTACCTTCCGATGAAGAACTGGAACAGTATTATATGGTCATTCATTGTGCCGCCTGTATGATCAACAGAGGGAAAATGATGGATCGTCTCGAAAGAATCCGCAACAAAGGCGTATATATTACCAATTACGGATTATTTCTCGGATGGGTGAATGGTCTGCTGCCCCGAGCATTGGAACCCTTCGATGATCTCTATGAAGAATATTGCGGGGCATTTGAATAAAACACGCACGGGAATAAAATACGCACGGGAGGGTCGCGCCCCTCCCCTACGTATTTTTTAATGGCGAATCCGATTTATAGGGGACCCTACCCGATGGGACAATATGCGATGCCGATTTGATATGGGCATCCTGATCATCAAAAAAGATATGGGCATTATAGGCCTTTAAGATCTGATCTTTAGACACTCCTCCCAGAAAAAAGGCTTCATCCACATGAACACCCCAGGCCCGAAGCGTCAGTATGACTCTTTTATGTGCGGGGCTGTTCCGTGCTGTGACAATGGCAATACGGACAAAGTTTGTGCCTTCCGGCTGTCTGTCCTTTATGAGAGATAGAGTTTTTAAGAGTTTTCCGAAGGGGCCTTCCGGCAGAGGTTTCCCGGCATTCCGTTTTTCATTCTCGATAAAGGCATCGAGCCCTTTCTCTTTATATATTTGTTCAGATTCATCGGAAAATAAAACGGCGTCCGCATCAAAAGCGATTCGGATCTCATCATTTTCTGAATTGAAATTGTCCGGTGGATCATAGATTATGGCCGCTGCGATAGATTGATCAATGGCCGTCTGAACATCCTTTTCATCTTTGGAGAGAAACAGATCGACATTAAAGGCTTTCAGATAGGGGGCAATAGATTTTCCACCGGTAAAGCCCGCTCTGCTGATTTCAAGTGATTTTTCATTAATGGAATTAAGGATTCTCAGACCGGTTTCCGGTGAGTTTTTTGATAATATTATAACTTCAACCAGATCTTCACCTAGTTTTTCATTAATTTTCAGGAGAGCTTCAATCAGAGGATAGGCCGTTCCCGGTTTTAGAATACTGTCCTCATGATCAATCTGATATCTGGAATATTCATCAATACCCGACTTCTCAAAAAGGATATTTTCCTGCTCCAGATCAAATAAGGCCCGGGAGGAAATCCCGATAACCAGTTTGTCTTTCAGATCATATGCCATTATTCCTCCCGAAGAATAATATCTTATTGGTAGATAATACTATCCTCTACACAATCTCTTAGCAAGCGAAAGCACAGGAACAAAAAAAAGCCACTTTAAATAAGTGGCTTTTTAATTAACTGTAGAAAAAATTATATTTCTCCATAATCCAAAGCAGCGGTCATATCATGTCCGTTGACCTCTATAATAATTTCTTCTGTTAAAAAATTAATATAGATATAGAGAGTCACAACTGGTCCACCGGCAAATGTCATATCAACTGTCAGTGTGCTAACAGTTTCAGTATCTACTACAGTATAGGTTCCACTAACTGAAGTATAGACAGAAGTTAGTCCGAAATCCGCAAAGGCTTCAGTCAGATCAACACTTGTGAATGTAATAGTTCCGCTTGATCCAGATTCAGTGATCGTAATACCGGGAACACTCTCTTCATTCATTAAAGACGAAATAGCAACAGTAGTAGCCATCTCGTAAGCAACAAGTGCTTCCATTGCCTCGGCTTCCGTAACTTCGGGTAGGGAATCGTCACAACTGACAAACATAAAAACTGCCGCTAGAAAAAGAAAAGGTAATAAGATTTTTTTCATAGGATATCCTTTAATATTTTAGTAGTTACTTTTTTAATTATTTTATTTATAGTATATAATTCTGAATCTGTATATAGGAAAATTTCCTATATACTCTGTATTCTTTATAATTCCATCGGTGCTGAAGATT
>JAEINM010000488.1 GCA_016342385.1 Spirochaetaceae bacterium
TCCTGCCATTATATTCTCGTTGACATTTATTACCATATTAGGTGGATTCATAAGAATTCAGATTATAAACAATCTGGAAAAAAAAGCCGAAGAAACCAGGACTGTTGTGGTTATCCAGCAGAATCGGGATCCGAGAAAACACAGTTTTCAGCAGAGTCTCGATTTTGCCACTGAAATGACCGATGCGGCTATAGAAGAACTGGGAAGATCTCCCGACCTGGTTATCTGGCCGGAAGGAGCCTTCAAGCCGGACATCAGGTGGTACTCCGATGAGAGTCGAAAAAATATGAATAACGGGAAGCTGGTCACAGAACTGACTGCCTATACCGCCGCTATGAATACATATCTTGTAACAGGGACACAGGATCATCAGTTTTTTCAGGAAGAGGAGAAGAAGATCCGAAGGGATTTTAACTCGGCCGCCCTCCTCAATCCCGATGGATCAATAAATGAGATCTATCATAAAATGAAGCTGGTTCCCTTTACAGAGCATTTCCCCTATAAAAAGCAGTTACCCTGGATGTGGGAATTTCTCCAGAAATTCGATACATCAAACTGGCTGGCAGGATCAGAAAGAAAGGTATTACAAGCGGGAGATCTGAACATATTTACACCCATCTGCTTTGAAGATGCCTTTCCCGATCATATCCGACGCTTTGTCTTAGCTGGTGGAGACCTCATAGCCAACATAAGTAACGATTACTGGTCCCTATCTCCTGTAGAGGGGATGCAGCATGGCATTAACGGGTTGTTCCGATCTGTGGAAAACAGAAGGCCCATGATCCGGTCAACCTGTTCCGGATATACAGTTTATGCCGATTCTACGGGACAGATTCTGGAAGATGTGAGTGAATTCTATGAAAAAGGATATATCATTGCTGAAATTCCCCACATGAGCAGACCCCTCACATTGTATACCCGTTGGGGTGACTGGCTACCTAAAGGAATATTATTATTCCTCAGTCTATATTTACCGGGACGATTCATTTATCTGATTTTTTTAAAGTGGAAGCAATCAAATAGGCTGTAGAAAAAGCCGCCTGAATATTGTATCCCCCCGTATTGCCGTCAATATCCAGAACCTCTCCGGCAAAATAGAGTCCTTTTGACAGTTTTGACTCCATGGTTTTCCGATCGACTTCACCAAGATCTACTCCACCGGCTGTAACCATGGCAGAGGAAAAATATCCTTTCCGGGAGACTTTAAAGGGGTAATCCAGGAGTAATGAAATTAACTGATTCCTTTTTTTCTTATTGAGATTCCCGCATTTTTCATCCTGACTCAGATTGAGGGAGTTCAAAAGGAGGCCGGCCAGTCCGCTAAAGACTCCCAGAGCTTTTACAATACTATTAACCTTTTTTTTGGGGTCACTCAGAAAGGCCTGATGCAGTTCAATCCGGGCATTTTCTTTATTTCCCGTGCTAATTAAAGAGGCCTTTAGAAGATCGTGTTTCTGTATATACCGGGAATTATTCAGAATAACAGGACCGGAAATCCCTTTGTGTGTAAATAGCAGATCTCCCCTATCACTTTTATACTTTTTCATGTCACCATTTCTGAAAAAATCAACCGAAGATTGTCTGAGAGAATTCCCGGCCAGATCAGCTAAGGCATAGTCCTCCAGGGTTACAGCTGTTAAGGCTTGAGTCGGTTCAATGATTCTATGGCCAAAGGATTTGGCCAAAATATAACCGAAACCATCAGATCCTGTGGACTCAAAGCTCTTCCCTCCTGTAGCTATCACGACCTTGTTCGACTTATACGCATTTGTGGTTGTAATGATTGAAAAAGAACCCTCTTCTTTGACAAGCGCTGTTACTTCAGCTGAGGTTTTTATTATCACCTTATTCTCAAGCGCTCCTCTTCTCAGGCAGTCTACAACAGATTGAGCCTTAAGAGATGCAGGGAAAACTTTTCCGTCTTCCCGTATAACAAGAGTAAGGCCATGGTTCCCGAACCACTGCCTTGTCGCGGCAGTGGTCAGATTCAGAAGAGCCGGTTTAAGAAAATTCGCTTGACTCTTATGGCCGAAAGAAGAGAGAAAATCATCTGTAGAATCACAATTCGTCAGATTGCACATTCCCCCGCCGGAAAGAAGGATTTTCTTTCCGGGAACCGTCATTTTTTCCAGAAGGAGAACATTTTGACCACTTATATTGGCCGCCAGAAACAAACCGGCTGCCCCTCCACCTATAATTATCAGATCATATATCAGATTGACCTCTTTTTGCTCTGTATTTTAATTACGTCTCAATCTCTGTCCAGACACCACCATTCCCCGATGACTCCAGGACAGCTCTTATAAAGCGAACACCCATTAATCCATCATAGGAATTGGGGAAAGTCATGGCGAGAGGATCAGTCTCCCCACGGGTAATCCGACAGGCGACAGCTTCTGCAACATCATTATAGAGGTTGGCAAATCCTTCGGGAAATCCTTCGGGATGTCCTGCAGCAATCCGGCTTGACCGGGCAGCTAAAGGGAGAGTTCCCGGGCCATTGGGGGTTCTCGTCTGAACAGGAGCTCCCAGTGGTTTAAATGTTAGAATTTGGGGGATTTCCTGAATCCATTCCAGACTTCCCCTTGTCCCGCTAACCCGTATCCTCAGGCAATTTTCAACACCGGCTGCCGCCTGAGTCACCCAAAAACTACCCCTTGCTCCATTCTCAAAATGGAGAAGAGCTCCGGCATAATCATCGAATTTTCTGTCGGGAACAATTGAACCGGCTTCCCCGCACACTTCTACTATTTCCAATCCCGTAACATATCTGATCAGGTTATGAGCATGAGTTCCAATATCGCCCAGAACCAGGGAGGGCCCACTCTTCTGTATATCATATTTCCAGGGCTTCACCCGGGAAG
>JAEINM010000489.1 GCA_016342385.1 Spirochaetaceae bacterium
TATCAAAAGGTTCTCCCATTCCCATAAAAACAATATTGCGGATATCTTTTTTAAAAACGAGCTGAGCCGTCATGAGTTGAGCCAGGATTTCTCCGGCGGACAAATTCCGCTTTATCCCCATTTTACCTGTTTCACAGAAGGTACAGGCCCATCGACACCCGATCTGAGAGGAAATGCAGAGAGTATTGTACCGCCCCATAGGGAGAATAATTGTTTCCGATTCATAACCGTCATGTAATTTTAATAAAAATTTAACTGTCGTGGCTCGTCGCAATCCGTCAGCATGGGATGTTAAAACAGATGATACAGGTGGCAGATCTATTGTAAAAGATTTTTTCAGCTGATAATCGAGTTTACCCGCCGATAAAATTCCCTTTTGATAAATATTCTCAAATAGAAGTTTCCCATGGAATTTCCCCCGGAAAAACTGATCTTCCACCAGTTCCAGCAGTTCTCCGTAAGAATGTCCCAATAAAGAAATCATAAGAGATTTATATCATAGAGTGTAAAAAGACAGCAATACCCGAGTGAATCGCACCACCTATTCTCAATCGCTTTCCATGGGTAAACTGATGATAAATTTAGTACCGTGATCCGGCCTTGATTCAACGGTCATTTCTCCATGATGACTTTCTGTTATAATAAAATATGAAACACTTAATCCCAGCCCTGTACCTTCTCCGACAGGTTTAGTCGTAAAGAAGGGTTCAAAAATACGGGCTTTTACATCTTCGGTCATACCCGGTCCGTTGTCTTCAATCTCCACAACGGCCATATGGCGCTTATTGTCCAACTTGGTCCGTATGATTAAAGTGGGGCTCTCTGTATTCCCATCTATCATTGCCTGTGAACCATTCCTGAATAGATTGAGCAGAACCTGCTGAATCTTTGGACTATCCAGCATGATTTTCGGCAATGATTCATCATATTCCTTAACAATTGCAATTTGTTTAAAATCATATTGTTTCTTCAGATTGTAATCACTTTCTGCCAGTTTCAGTGTAGCATCCAATAATGTATTCAGGTTTCCCGGACGAACTTCTCTTTTACTCTTCTTGGCAAAACTGAGCATATTATTGACAATTTCAGCTATTCTTATTCCAGAAATAGTTAAAGTTTCCAGCATCTCCGGAATTTTCCTGTGCTCCATATAGGTCTTTAAAATGGTCAGGTCTAACCCCACTTCCTCAGCGGCTTTCCTATTTGCGGGAAGATTTATTTTTTCCCACAATCTTCCCGAAAGAACATCGGCTGTCTGAATCATACCGGCCAGAGGATTATTTATTTCATGAGCCATTCCGGCAGCTAATCCCCCCAGGGACAGCATTTTCTCCGACTGAACCATCATTTCTTCCATCTGTACTTTTTCCGTGACATTATCCACCCTTATGACAGCACCCTTCCTCCCACCATTGAGCAGGGGATAAATGGTAATATCCTCAAAATACACCTGACTGTCTTTCTGATAACTTTTCTTGTGTATGGCCTGCTCCTGATTTATGGCGATAGCTCTATCAACCAGTTTCATTTCACGGGAAAACCGGGGGAGAAGTGTTTCCAGAGACTGCCCCATGGCAGATTCTAAAGATATGCCCGTATTTTCCGCGGCTTGAATATTCCAATCGGTTACAAAACCCTCCATATCAACGGCGATGAGCATTGAAGGCATGGAATTAATAATATCTGCTAAATGCTGACGTAGAGAGATTAATTGCTCTTTAACACTCTTGTGCTCTTCTATCTCCTGAAGTAGTTTTTTTTCAGCTTGAACTCTTCTGGTTATATCGATAGAGAATCCGGCCAGCAGGGATTGTCCATTCCGTCGTTTCAGAGGGAATTTTATAGTGGAATAAAAGTGATCATTTAATTCCTCTTCTTTTTCAAAAGGGATACCCCTCTCAAGAATACCCTTATCATCGGCATCCATACTCTTTGCCAGGTCCGATGGAAACAGCTCGAACATGGTTTTCCCCAGAAGATGGTCTATGGGCATCCCCAGCATCTTTTCATAGTTATGACTCAGTTTTAATGTTTTTATCTCATGATCTTTAAAAAAGACATAACTGGGATTAAATTCAAGAAAAAGTTTTAAGAGCTCCGCATCACTTTCCAGGTTTTCTATTTTTTCTGATGTAATTCTGAAATTCCTGAGCGCCGATTCTATCGTGGAAATCACCAGAGGAGTGATACCGGACCTGGCAATATATCCAAAGGAAAGAAGAGAGACAGTTTTTTCCAATAGATCTCTGTCAGTTCCATCGGTTCGAAACAACAGGGGGAGCTCCTTCTTCTGTATGAGAAGAGGGGCTGTCATGATACTTTCACCATTGAGTTCCATGAGAATCAGATCAATATCATGATTCTTCTCCATGGCTTGTAAAGCATGTTCACCCGATTGAGCTGACAGGACATTGTATCCCTGAGCTATTAATTCTGCTGAATCATCTTCAGCAGTTTTAGATTCTGATTCCACAAGAAGTATGGATATTTGTATCTTTGCCATTGCAATAAATGATAGGAATAGAGATATGAAGATGCAAGGATTTCTGAAAAAAAAGTACTCGTTTCAAGGCAAAGGAATCTTGGATTCTAGCCTGATTTTTTCCACGATTCAAGAATGCCATCGATATAATCCTTATGAGCATGGGGATGATTATAATAAACTGGGACAAATAATTCAAAATTTAACTCCCCGTATTTATCATAGGAAATTGAGTATTTTTTCCAGTCATCGTCTATGAGTGTGGAGAAATGTGCATGTGTCAGTTTCCTGATTATTTTGATTGCCTGAATGGCGTCGACAATATAAATTGAAGAGTAATGGAGATTTTCAGTCCACCTCTCATCCATT
>JAEINM010000490.1 GCA_016342385.1 Spirochaetaceae bacterium
GTAATACCCAGATTTATAAGTATGCAGATTATATTTTATCTTATAATGTTTATCACCATTGCTAACACCCCGACAGATATCTATATAAACTGATGAATTCAAATCTGACCATGATAAATCGGTCCACTCTTTCAATGAATTACAAATGGTGCAAAATTCTTTAAATTTGTATAGCAGCTGAACTCCTTCATCTCCGGCATCGAGAGCATCAAGAACTTCGTTCTTTTTTGACAGCAATTCATGGTATTTAAATTTAATATTTTTCATAAAGTCCTTCGTTTATAAATTACTTTAAACCAATAAAAGGCAGAGAATTTCACCTAACGAATAGGAGTCTATCTTAATGGTACTCCATTGAGATAGACTCTGTGTTGTACGAAACCGTCCTACTGGAAACTTTCCCTCCAGATTATATTATCCTTTGAAAGTTTTCTTATTTTTATTATTAAAATATTAAACTACCAAAAGATATTTATTGCCATCAGATTTTTATATTTAATACTCCAAGTAGTCAGAACATGACTTATCAGCAGTAAAATCTATCCTGGATTCTTCTTGAAGTAGACATCAATAAAATAAAAGATATTTTATCCACAACTTATAGATATGTTCTGTTATTTATTTTCTTCGAAAAACAGGCAATCACATGACTACAAATCATTACATTTTTCATTAAATAAAGCATTCCGGAGAATGAGTTCTGTCTCTCCTAAAAAAGAAAATAGTCTTTTACTAATGATATAAATATTGATCGTAATTTAACATAAGACAAAGAGTTATTTACAATTTATCTTAATTTTAATGAATTTTGATGAATAATGAGACTTAATGGATTAAAATGTGTCACAAGTAACAGGTTAAATGAGGTTATCTTTTTAATAAAAATAGATATTCAAAACCCAAATCAAAAAAAATGCCATTCCCTGAAAAATATCAAAATAAAATTCGAACTGCAGTTCAGTTATTAAAAGACGCTGGTGCAAAGAGAATTTACCTGTTGGGGTCATTAGTCAGTGGTAGTGATTCCAAGGCTTCTGATATTGATATTGGAATCCAGGGACTAGCTCCTGAGATTTTTTTCCGTGTCTTCAACCAGCTAATGCAAGCAGTAGATTCTCCTCTGGATCTTGTAGATTTTGATGAACAAGTAGATTTTTTTTATATGCTGGATTCGGTTGAGGAGCTTGTTCAAATTGAATAAAATTCTAAAAACTAAACTAATCCTTTTAGTTTTTAATGGGCGTTGAGGGATCCGCCTGCGTTCGCTTATGGATGAACCTATCGGTTCTTTGTTCGGGCCAATAATTGATGGACCTCACCTCGCCAGCTCGGCGCTCTCTCCGTTTCAAGTCCCTCAAATTATAGGAAATCTCCAGAGCAGGCTCTTCCTATTTCCTGTTCGGTAAGGTGGCGGCTTTGCCGCTGTGAATCCATTGATTCCATCCCTTCGGGATTTCATCACTCCGAATAAATAAAAAAGGATCAGCTCTTATGCTAATCCTTTTAGTTTTTAATGGGCGTTGAGGGACTTGAACCCCCGACATCCTGCTTGTAAGGCAGGCGCTCTCCCAACTGAGCTAAACGCCCGAATATCGAAAGCTTAATCTTTATAGTCCCCGCCTCCGATAGGGACTTTGATAACGGGCTTGTTTCTTATCGGCTTCATCCCGAAGCCAAAAACAAGTAATCATCGAATGGGCGTTGAGGGACTTGAACCCCCGACATCCTGCTTGTAAGGCAGGCGCTCTCCCAACTGAGCTAAACGCCCCTGTAACGAAAGTGAATATATCATGAGTTAAATTTATGGTCAATGGGTTTCATTCAAAATTTCATCTGGAATATATAGAAAATCTGTGATTTTTTTTATTCCATTAAAATTACGGGAAACAGGTATAAGGAGTGGTAATTGATCGCGGAAAATAGATACCTGATATATTTGAATGTCCTCATTTTTCATGTAAACACTATCTACGGGTAAAAACCCGCCAAATGATAGCTCTATGTTCCCAATAGTCTTAATCTGAACATTCACTGAGTTATTCAGCCTTTTATAGAATAATTCATCAATTTGTGAGTTGGAAAAAAGAATCACCGCAATGACCTGTTCTCCCTCTTTAGCAAGAGCCCCGCCGATACGGTACCATTTGGGATCGAGAATCAGCTCTCGATGAGAATCACTCTCTTTCCAGGCTTCAAAAATCAGCTCTGTTTCCGGAGAAGTACCCAGGATTTCTCCAGCCGTTACGGCTGTACCTCCGGCTGCCCTGTATCGGTCGAGAACTCTTCCGCCCTCTGTATCAACATGGCTAATCCGCTTTTCCTCTGCCAGTACCCGGGCATATTGTAATGCGGTCTCCATTAGTTTTTCTTCTATAATCAACTCATCGAGACCATTGGAAATTCTGTAATCATTTATCTGTGAAATCAGATCCGGTTCATTTGAAAAAAGAGACAGGTTGAGCGTGATAAAAATACAGAGAATAGAGACTGTACTCTTCATATCAGCCTGGAGGCCATTTCATCTGCCTCTCACCGAGAATATGAGCATGGAGATATTCCACTGACTGCTGGCCATTAGATCCGCAGTTGAGCACAATTCTATACCCCTCAGAGGCCAGACCAAGAGAAACAGCGACAGTGGAAACTCCCTTTAGAAACACACCGGTTTCTTCTGGAGAAAGATCTTTTAAATCATTAAAACTGGCCACTTTTTTCTTGGGAATAACCAGAACATGTACTGGAGCCTGGGGATTGATATCCCTGAATGCCAGTATATTATCATCTTCATAAACAACATCTGCGGGAATATCCCCTTTGAGTATTTTATCAAAAATTGT
>JAEINM010000491.1 GCA_016342385.1 Spirochaetaceae bacterium
TATCTAAAGATTGGCTGATACGGATCCCTTTGGGAAAATCGGCCATAGCTAAAGAGGCTCTCTTATAATAAACAGACTGAACAGGTTGTAATCTATGGGTGTCGGATTGCAATATATTGTCAAAACTGTGAGGTCGAGAATGAGATAAAATATCATTAAAACAGAGATCAAGACCGGCAAAAAAAATGATCTTACTCTGTTGTAATGCCAGTTCCAGAGCTGTTCCAGAAACAGTACCATTAGATGGAACAGAAAGAAACTTCATCTTCCCTATGTTAAGAAGATCTTCTTCAAATGGAAATGACTGATTCAGAACTAATATAGGATTCTTTTTTCCCCAAATTCCGCGACTTCCTGTCAGCGGCTGAGCTACAGGGATATTTTTCTGGAGTGAATACAAGTGGAATCTTCCGTAATATCCCGGATCGGTAGAAATTAAAAGATCCGGTATAACACCATGATAATTGAGAGTAGCCAATGATGAGGGTAGGGCCCATAAAACAAATTTATTTCGATATTCAATTATCTGCGGTATTGATTTTGTAAGAGTTGGACCTGATGAAGCAATGACGACAGGAGCCTCTCCGTGGTCAATAGAACAATAATCATCAATGGACAGATAATTACAAATCATATTTCTGATCCACTTTTTTCCGAAAACAGCAGTAGTTTTTATATTTCCATTTAATTGCTGTATGGTCATTTTAAGGAATTTATTCGCTGAAAGGGACAAATCATTATTCATCAGTGCTGAGGGATTCCACTCAATAATAGAAATATTTTTTAAATCCTGTTCAAGAATATATTGTGTAAAAAATTGATGAATTGAGATTCCCGAAGAAGGAGACCAGGAGGATATCATTTCATTAGAAAACTGCCGGTTATTGTAAATGACATCATCATAGTATATAGAGATAATCCTTGTTTCAGGAAACCGGAGGGCCATTTCCTGCTGTATGTATCCCAGTCCTGCTCCGAGGAAAACGATGATAGAAGGTTTTTTCTCTATAGAACTATCAACAAATCTCTGAGCCTCTCTTACAGGATTGTATTGAGAATGTAGATTCCTACCATTTTGCTCAGCACAGAGATGACCCTTCGCCGATGTGTAGATATTCATACTAATTGAAAGAATTGACCAGTTCTCTGAAGGACTGTTTATCCTCAGGAAATCGTATTATGTTGTAGACTGGTTTGAAGTCACTGCTGCTTACTTTGTAGAAATAACATAATGATAAACCAATCTGATGAACAAATAGTTCAGCTTCCTCGACTCTTCCTTTTTTCAGTAGGATAATGAAAGAATCCTTTGAATAATTAAACACGTCTCCTCTCTGGGCAATTAAGGTTTTTAACAGTCGTAAAATATCTTGTTTTATTCTCTGGGGTACAGAACTGTAATTTTTTTTATTAAGAAAAACAATAAATTGATCAATGAAAAGGGTTAAACCCAGAAATGAAGAATTTTTATATTGATCTATATACTGATTTAGAATTTCCTCAAAATTATCGTTATCCAGTGAAATTTCTTCCAGTTTATTCAGTATTATTTCCCTTCTGTTGAATAATAATGGTCCTGTACTATCAGATAATTCCTTAAAAATATCCTTTTTATCAGCATGATTTCGATTTAAAACATCTGCTTGACTTATCAGCAGTATAGCCATTAATTGATTCTCAAATAAAATAGGGGCAAAAAGAATTAAATCAGTGACTGAAAATTCCCGGAAAGAAAAAAAATCTCTCATTGTATCCAGTTCCGTTCCATACAATTCAAAAAAATCATAGGAATCTTTTCTCCTAATAATTTCAAGCAGAGATCTTGGAATCCTGATTCTTCGGGAAGTTGTTTTGTCAAATCCTGTTTCTGCCCATGGAATAAAGGAAAATTCATCTTCCGGTAGAAGTAAAGCTCCTTTGTGAATGTGAAGAGCATCCATGATATGTGAAAAGAGAACTGATGGAAAATCAAGACCATTATTTATAGAGTCAAGAGAACTCATCATACTTTGAATATCTGGAGAAAAATAATCCTCACGATTGTCAATGATGAGTGCTTTATTGAGGAGGCCCATTATTTTTTTATCCCCAGCTCCTCGAATATTTTTTTATAAACTTCAAAATGTTCACTTCTGGCAAATTCCTGAATTTTATCATCAGGAAGAGACTCCAGAAGTTGATCCATATACAGCAGTATATCTTTTATTTCATCTTTCAGTTCTTCTGGTATGTTTCCATTTTGAGCAGCATCGCGAATTTCTTCGACTCTTTCATTGAACTTATTGGCAAAATCTTCATCTGATAAAGCTGGTATTTCGGCGTCACTTTCTTCTTCAACGGCCATTTGCTCAAGAGAATCAAGATCAACAAGTTCAGACTCATCGCCAAAGATATTATCAGTACTATCTATTTCATCTTCAGGTAAAGACTGGTCTACAATTTCCTGAATTTCCAAACTATCATCTAAAATCATTCCATCGGTTTCTGATAACTCAATTTCAGAAAGATCCGAAACAGGCTCTGACATGGAATCTGCTAGAATCTCATCGAGATCAGGTATGTTCTCATCTTCTATATCATCGATAATTATTTCATCCAGATCAGGTAAATCGCTATTTTCCTGTGGTTCATCCAGATCCAGTGGCTCTATTCCCTGATTCTGATATTCAGAGAGTGAATCATCATCTTCCAGAATAATATCATCCAGATCCGGTAGTTCTATTTCCTGATCCTGATCTTCTATATGGGGAAAGTTTTCTTCCAGGATTATATCATCAAGGTCGGGAAGTTCAATGTCCTGGAGGGTTTCATCTTCTGAATCATCAAATACAAT
>JAEINM010000492.1 GCA_016342385.1 Spirochaetaceae bacterium
AAGGATATCCACAGGAAGCCATACTTAAATATTTACCTTTCTGAATAATAGTGATATCGGCATTCTGATCCAATCGCCTAATTTTGGAAGCGGCCTTTGGACCAGCGGCAGAACCTCCAATAATAATAACTTTATTTCCCATTTTATTCTCCTAATATGCATTTTATGGACTATAGTTCATTATAAATGACTATAATCCAATTGTAAAGGTTGAATAAATTAAATTTTATCTATAATAAAAAGACTGATAAGATAGAGATTCTTTGTGTTATTAAGATAATTCATGTAATCTTTTTTAAAGAATACTTGAATTAAAGATACAGATTCCTTCATTTTTTTTTTAGATACAAATATAATGAATACACTTATGGGAAGACAGGAAAAATGCAGAATAGTCAAAGCACCTCCGCAAAACTTTAATTTTCAAGCTGTAGATAAATTAATAAGCACAGAAGATGTGGTGAACATAAGATTTGATGAGTTTGAAGCATTGAGACTCTCTGATAAGCTTGATTATGACCATATTGCCGCATCTAAAATTATGGGGATTTCACGACCGACTTTCACAAGATTACTGAATAAAGCCAGGCAGAAAATGGCAACATTTCTCATTGATGGACGTCCATTACAAATTTCCGGTGGTGCCATTCTCTTTTCACAAAATGTCTATTGCTGCAGGAATTGTAGAAGACCTTTTGTATGGGAACAGGAAGATGATCCCACTTGCCCAAGCTGCCGGGAAAGTAATTCGATTAAAGCTGATGCTGCCTGCAGAGGGAATTGCAGGTGCTGCGATGAAAACCAGTAGGATATTAAATACAATTTAAATTACTACTATTGAAGCAATAAAGGGATAAGCCATCCAAAAACTGAAAAACAATAGGAAAATGAAACTGCCCAGCTCCAGGATTGAAGCCAACTTCTCGACAAAAAGACCTTTTTGTTTTAATGCTTTAAATAAACTCCCTCTTCCAGTTAAAGCCAGATACCCAACCAGAGAAATAGTTAGCCCCATTCCAACAGATAAAGCCAATACAGCTAAAATACCAAGACATAATACTTCCAGTGCTGCAGAAAAGGTCAGGATCATAATGACTCCCGGGCAGGGGAATACACTGGTTATAAGTAAAGTCGTATATAATCCATGACCTTTTACACGATGCTGAGAATTAGTTTGTTTTTTTACCAATTGTACAATAATATGACTAATAAACCATAGAGAGATAAAAATAAGCAGAATATAGGTAATACCCTCAAGATATTGGCTGGTATTGTCTATTTTATTGGATAAAATCTTTTTTGTAGCAGATCTGTAAAATACAATAAGAAATAAGGCTGTACCGGCATGAACAGAAGCTGATAAGAATCCTGCAGCTAGAGGTTCAAACCAGCGGGCTTTCCTTGTTAAGAACATAGAGAACATGATTGTTTTACGATGCCCTGGACCAGCAGCATGGAGAACTCCATAGAGAAGAGCCATTCCCAGGAGAACTCCAAAAGATACCCTACTTGGATTTTCTTTGATGTCAGTTAGAATTTCCCCTATTCTCTCTCTGAATTTAAGTTGTGTTTCTACCATAAAACCGTAAGAACCAGGTGGGCGAACAGCAGGAGTAACTTCATCTTCACTGTTCCCGAGAAATGGATTTGCATTTAGAGAAAAAAGACCTGATAAAAAAAGGAATATTATCAATAATCTTAAAGATAATTTAAAAGGCAAGGTGAATTTCCTCAGGGTAAAAGGTTTGTAAACCCGGTCTCCATTCGTTATATGAACCTGTCTCTCCGGCAGGAGCCAGAGGATCATAATGAACAGGAAAATCTGAATTTTCAATTATTTCATAATCAGGATTAACTGAAGCAGCATCTTTAAAATGAACCGGCTTCTCTTCTTCATAAGAAATGGCACAAAAAAATGTAGGATCACAAATAGATATATATAATTCTCGGTCTTCCCGATTGTCAAGATCTACATAGAAGCGGTAAATGATATTATCTCCTTTGGCATAAAGAGAGAAATTTTCGACCTCTTTAGGTGATGTCCTCTCTGATTCATTGCGAATACGAATGAAGAAACCATAATTTTTCAGATTAATAAAAGCATTTTCATAAACCTCTATTGTTTCTGACTTATCAAAGATTTTATTCTGATCCAGATCATAACCGGAAAAAATATCTCCAGAAAAATAACGATCAAACCTGAATTCTATCCAAACTCCATCCAGAACTAATCCGTCAAATTGGAACTCACAACTGGAATGAATAACCAGATGAGGATGGGCGAATGCGGCAATGGGTAATATTAATAGAAAAAGTATAATAAGAAATCTTTTGATAATCATAATACGCTTATATTATGGGAAACTCTTATTGTCAAGAGGGCATATGCACATTATGGCTATTTATTTTTTCCGGGATTTTTTCAGAACCAGGGGTTCAAGTCCCTTCTTAAGGGTTTGTAAATGCGTAAGGGACAGTCGAGACTGTCCCTTACATTAATAATAGTGGCGAAGGGACTTGAACCCCTGACCGACCGGATATGAGCCGATTGCTCTACCAACTGAGCTACGCCACCGTGGACATCCCGAGGAGGACTTGAACCCCCAAAGCCAGAACCAGAATCTGGTGTGTTACCAATTACACCATCAGGATATATACCTTGTGGATAATAAACGAAAATGAGTCAGTGTGTAAATCCCTTTTATAAAATAAATTACCATTGGAAGAAATTGCCCGTATTCTCCCATTTTGAAATCTGCTATTAAAAAATACAAATAATCTAAAACTGTCATTATAAAATCCGTAATTCCGGGTTACAC
>JAEINM010000493.1 GCA_016342385.1 Spirochaetaceae bacterium
TAAAAGATTTTAACAGTCTCACGGGAGAAATATCAAAAGTGGTCATAGGACATACTGAACTGACAGAAAACATCATCGTCTGCCTTTTATCCAGGGGTCATGCACTCATAGAAGGAGTTCCCGGTCTGGGAAAAACTCATCTGATAAAAACACTTGGTCTGGTCTTGGGACTGAAAACCTCAAGAATTCAGTTCACTCCCGATCTCATGCCGGCAGATATTCTCGGAACCAATATGCTGATGAAAAATGCTGATGGTCTTAATGAAATACGATTCAGTGAAGGCCCGGTCTTTTCACAGGTGATTCTGGCAGATGAGATTAACAGAGCCACTCCCAAGACCCAGTCGGCCCTTTTAGAAGCTATGCAGGAACAACAGGTAACAGTCAGTGGAAAAACACACAGACTTGAGGGCCCCTTCATTGTTCTGGCGACACAGAATCCCATAGAAATGGAAGGGACCTACCCTTTACCCGAAGCCCAGCTTGACCGCTTCTTTTTTAAATTAGTGGTACAATATCCCGACAGCGAAGAGCTTGGAAAAATTGTAGACCTCACAACCGGGGCAGAATCAGTCGATGTATCACCTTTGCTGGAAAAAGATAAAATTATGAAAATGCAGTCTCTCATCAGATCTGTTCCGGTTCCCGAAGAAGTACGGGATTATGCGGTTCAGATTCTTGAGGCCACCCATCCTGATGCGGAAAAAGGACCTTTTTCCCGGTATGTCCGGTATGGAGCCTCACCCAGAGGGCTTCAAAGCATGATCTTAAGCGGAAAAGTGTATGCCCTGATCTCCGGCCGTTACTGTGTCAGCTTCGAAGATATCGGGAGAGCGGCCTACCCCTCATTGCGACATAGAATCATTTTGAGTTTTGAAGGTGAAGCGGAAAGCATTACCCCCGATACTATCATTGAATCTATTCTCAAGACTGTCAAAAACGGTTGATTCCCCATGGAAGGATCCCTTTTATTCGATAATAATTTTCTCCGTAAACTGGAAAAATTCTCTATTCTCAGCAGAAAACTGAGAAAAGGAGCTGTCAGAGGGGAACACCGTGTGATCCGAAGAGGAATGAGCACTGAGTTTCATGATTACAAAGACTATAACAGGGGCGATGATCTTCGCTATATAGACTGGAATATCTATGGCCGGCTCGACAAATTGCTGATTAAAATATTTTCCGGTGAAGAGGATCAGTCAGTACATATCCTGCTTGATACCAGTCTTTCCATGAATAGTGGAAAACCTTTGAAAATGGATTATGCCAAACAGATTGCCGGGGCACTGGCCTACATAGCCGTTCACAGTCTGGATAGAGTCGGAATTACCTCCTTTTCTGACAGGATGGGGGAAATATATATCCCGGAAAGACGATTATCCCGGCTCTTTTCCATGTTTCATTATCTTGAATCTATAGAAGCAGGTGGTTCTACAGCTTTTAATAAAGCCTTAAAGGAATACTCGGGAAAAGTAAAACGTCCCGGTACAGCCGTCGTTATAAGCGATATGATGGATCCCAAAGGATTTGAAGAGGGTCTGTTATCTCTCATTTACAGAAAATTTGATGTCGTTCTTCTTCAGGTTCTATCGGAAGAAGAACTATCTCCCGGCTTGAGCGGTTCAGTTAAACTGATAGACAGCGAATCAAAAATCCCTCTTAAGCTCTCCATTGATAAGAAATATACCAGAGAATACGGAACAGAACTGGAAAACTGGTTTGGTACAATAGAAAATTTCTGCCGTAAGAAAAATATTGATTATATCAGATCGGGAAACAGAATACCCATAGAAGATTTTCTCCTGAAGTTCCTGAGACAGGGAGGAATGATAGGTTGATCGTTGGAAATATGACAGTTTTTTTCCTCTTCTTACTGATCCCTCTGGTCATCCTGCTTCATATTATTATGAGGAGAATGGAATCACACAGTGTTTCTTCAACTTATATATGGGAAAGGGTAAAAATAAAACGGAAATACACTTTACCGCCGGTTCTTCTTCTCCTGCTGCAGATAATGGTGATTGTGCTTATTATTTTATCACTGGCAGACTTAAAGGTTCCTTTTACAATCCCTCTTCGCAGAGAAAATTCCGTACTGATTATAGATAATTCCGCCAGCATGAATGTAGTGGAAAAGGGGAAAAGCCGTCTTGATGATGCAAAAGAAAAAGCGATAAATGTAATTAGGGGATCTTCGGGAGAAACTATGATTATTACTTGCGCCAGTCCGCCGGAGATAATTATTTCCTATACCGATAAAAGTGATGATCTGATAAAAGCTGTAAAATCTATTGAGAATACAGAACTGAGCAATGGCATAGAGGAGGTTATGAAAATTGCCAGTGCCTCTGTTACCCCAGAGGGCTCAATCATCATGGTCAGTGATGGTGCTTTTAACTACAGACCCTCGGAAACAGATAATTTTAAATTCATCCGCGCGGGAAATGAGAAAAAAAAGAATATAGGGATAACAGATTTTTACCTGAGGGAAATAACCGGAAGTGACTCCTTTGAACTGTATATGACTGTCAGTAGTTTTGCTTCGGAAAAAACCGAATTTACGTTCCAGCTTTCAGCTGGAGATGAAATAATAAAAGAGGGTGATTATGTCATTGAAGCCCTTGAAACAATGCCCTTTATCTTCCCTATAGAATCACAAGCAGATAAAGAGATCCATGGCCGTCTGATCACTGATGATTTACTTCAGACAGACAACAGCGCATCGGCCTACATCAGCTCTCACAGAAACAAGAGGATTCTTCTGGTGACTCCGGGGAATTTCTTTCTGGAAAAAGCTCTTGAATCCCTTGATGGCGTC
>JAEINM010000494.1 GCA_016342385.1 Spirochaetaceae bacterium
GTCCTTTACCCGGAGAAAAGTGGTTGTTCGGAATTCTGCAGAGAAACGTTCTGATTTACTTTTAATAGAATATAAAACACCTAATGAAATAATATTTCCCAATTCAAAATTCTCAACATATCCCTGAGTCGAAACTCTGGACATTGGAAGGTACTGATTCAAACTCTCTATTGACGGATCAATTTCTCCCAGAAAGTAATTGCCTCTTTCCCATCCGTCTCCTGTTGCAGTGATAATGTCAAATCCAATCCTTGATCGTCCATTACTGGGAAGGTAAAAAAGGCCTAATCGTCCAATTCCTGCCAAAGTCAGTGCATTCCCATATTGACCGGTCTGACCGACAACAGTGAGATTATATAGAAATGAAGACCCTAAAAAACCTTTGAGCATAATCTCAAGATATTGTGAATGAAAAAGATTTGTTCCAACATCCAGTCGATTTGTAGGAGTAAGGTCTTCTTGTGCAAAAAACATTGCTGAAATATCTAAAGCACTGGACAACCCGGTGGTAGACCACTGGGCATATTGAAAAAGCCGAGGTGGAGCGATTGAGTCTTCCCAGATTAAATCATTTTTTGTCATATCGAATTTTGATGCTTTATTGAACACAAGACCAGTGAATCCAACACCTATAGTAAATTTATTTATACCGGTTCTATAACTGGCGTTTAGCGCATCAGCATTGTATCTGACAATGAGAGATCCCGGATCATTTATTAGTTGCCGCCCTGCTTTATAACTGAATGGCCCAATATTACCATGTATATTTAAGAGGTTCAGTTCTGGATAGAGCTGATAATTGAATCCAAGAAATCCTAGGGATAAAGTAGCAAGATCAGTTATTCCAAAAAGGAAATTCCCGTTAAAAAGAATATTGAGATCTGTTTCGAGGTTTATGCTGGGATTCCACGTTCCACGATACGATAGATTTAGAGAATCATTAGTACTGGCAATAAAATGAGAACCTCTAAGTTCAATGCCTTCAACATTTAGATCTAATCGTGTTCCCCACATGTGATCATAGGCCAGAAGATTCTGGATTAGAAAGAAAAAACTAATACTAATAATTAAGAACGCTCTATTTCTTTTCATCACCATTTCCCCCCTTCCTGGATAATGGTTAAGCTTGTGAGTACTTCATAGGGAGGCATTTCCCGATTGTAATAAAGGGTCGATGAATCGATATATCCTTTGTAGGCAGCCTCTAATGCTGCCTGCCTGGGGGTATGGAGAATTGTATACCAGATTCCTCCCTTAACATTAAAACTCTCAAACAGAATTAAATAGAATAGACCCATGGGAATAGGGATATCTTGTTTAAGTTTCAAAATCTTTTTCCCGAAACGTTGCTCTCCTGCCCACAAATAAGCTTGTTCTATTGTCGCATTGTCCGGTAAAGCACCAGATGCCTGTCCGACTAACAATAGGCTGGTAGCTATATCGGCACTTTTGCGATCTAAAAAAGAATCTAACATGTCATTAGATTGACTCCAGACTGCAGAAGAGCCTATGGTAAATAAAAACAAGAATAGTAATATTCGCATGAACAACTCCAAAATCTTCTTATTTAGTGTTAATGATAGATACAAATAATATATAGAGCAAGGAGAATTTATAATGCTAATGTATTATAATAGAAAAGTAATATTTAATGCACTGGCTAGATAAATTGACTGAGCTTATCAATTTGTGGTTTAATAAAAAAATATTTACATTAGAAAGGACAATGCATGTCATCATACAACTTAAAAATAATGGATCAGCTCGAAGCTGAATCTATCCACATAATCCGGGAAGTAGCATCGGAGTTCGAAAAACCCGTCATGCTCTATTCCATTGGTAAAGACTCTTCCGTCATGCTGCACCTGGCTCAGAAATCTTTTTTTCCGGGGAAAATTCCCTTTCCTCTGCAGCACGTGGATACAACATATAAATTCCCCGAAATGATCAAATTTCGCGACGAATACTGTAAAAAAATCGGTGCAGATCTGAAAGTTCATATAAATGAGGAAGCCATAGAAGCGGGAACCAATCCCTGGGATACGGGAACAGTGAAATGCTGTGGCCAGCTAAAAACAAAAAGCCTACTCGATGCATTGACGGAAGGTGGTTTCGATGCCGCTTTCGGTGGAGCCCGAAGAGATGAGGAAAAATCCCGTGCCAAAGAAAGAGTCTATAGTTTTAGAGACGGTCTTGGACAATGGGATCCCAAAAGTCAGAGACCGGAACTGTGGAACCTCTACAACGGTAAGATCAATCAGGGAGAATCTATCAGAGTTTTCCCCTTGTCAAACTGGACAGAACTGGATATCTGGACATACATCAAACAGGAGAATATTCCCATTAGTGATCTATATTACGCCAAAGAGCGTGAAGTTGTAGTCCGCGGTCATATGTTAATCCCCTATGTCGAAGGAGTCACTCCTCTACTGCCGGGAGAAAAACCGGAAATGGTTATGTGCCGATTCCGAACTCTGGGATGCTGGCCCTGTACAGGTGCTGTACATTCTGAAGCTACTTCTCTCGATGAAATCATCGCCGAAACCATGTCTGTGCGGGTCAGTGAAAGAATTACCCGAATCATAGACCACGACCAGGAAGGGTCTATGGAACAGAAGAAAAAAGAGGGGTATTTCTAGAATGCTCACCTCAGAAGATAAAACCTTCCTCAACGAACTGGCCCGGAAAGCCGGTGATGCCATTATGAAAGTGTTCAATTCAGAAGATTTCGGTGTTGAGATAAAAGGGGATGATTCTCCTTTGACAAAG
>JAEINM010000495.1 GCA_016342385.1 Spirochaetaceae bacterium
TCTTTTTGTGATCCACATGAAGCCAGGATAACCAAAACGATAGGTAAAAGAATGATTTTTTTCATAATAATATCTCCTAATCAGTACTTCATTATACTTAAACAAATAGAAATATAAAAAGTGTCACTTTTTATTATTTCCATTATAAATTAAATATACCACAGAATCTCATTCTTTTACCGATGCCTACTGGTAAGAGACCATTTTTTTTCTATAGAGTAAATACCCTTTTCCCGAAGTCTCGTTTACGGCAGTTTACCCGATTCCCGCAGTGATTTGATAACTTGCAGGGAAATCCTTTCACTGTAGCTATGGATTTTCCAGTGTCCCGGACTCCAGCCCTGCAGAAAGCGGAAGAAGTCTGTCCATGCCAGATGATAGAGGTTCCGCCATTCAATTTCAACGGCCTGAATGTCTATATCGTTTTTCTTGGATTCTATGGCGCTTTTGAGTACAGAAAAATAATAATCGAGAATTTCGTCCTCCAGCTCTTCGCAGGAATCCTCCGTCAGACAGCTGCCTGCAAAATAGGCGACATCTTTCATTCCGCAACCGCCACCGATATACTGAAAGTCCACAGCAGCTGCTTTCTCTCCATCGGTGGAGAAGCAGAAGTTCGCCAGTTTGGCATCGCCATGAACAAAGGTCTGGTATTTTGCATTACGTAATTTTTCATCAATAATGGGAGCTGCCGCTTTTAAATCCGGATCCTTTAGAGCTGTCAGCTCATCGGGTCTTGTTTCCAGGTGCCAGTATGTTCCTGTATCCCATAATCCCTGAGGTTTTTTCCCGAGATAAGTGGCGTGAAAATGGGCCAGCCAGTAGAGTCCGGCTTTAATCTCTGGCCAGCTGACTGAGGTTTTCTGCAATGGATAACCTGCCTCTTTCAGATCTTCCAGTACAAGGATGACCTCATCTCCGATTTTCTTTATTCCCAGAGATACGGGAACATGGCAGGCATCATCACATTGGCTGCTCCACTGGTCGTACCAGTGAGTTTCAACCTGATAGGAGAAGAGTTTCCTCTCTCTTGAAATATCTGTATTCCAGCCCCGGGGGTGGAGTTCCTCTTCCGGGAGATGGATGTGTTTTATGATGACTGATTTTTGGGAATAACCTTTTAATCTGATGCGCAGTATTTTTCCATATCCGCTCCAGAGCTCCTGAATCATCTCTCTTGATAGGATTTCCCTTGCACCGGTTATATGTAAAATGAGTTTATCTATTGTGTTTTGCATTGGCCTATTTTTTCAGAAAACAGATAAGAAAACAAGTATATGAAGAGTCATACAGTCTTTCTCATTTTTTACTTGATATGCAATACCTCTTTCCGATCAGCTCTATAGAGTAAAAAATCTTGACAGCCCATAAACGTCAAGCTACAGTCAGACATGTTTACAAATGTGATAATAAAACGTCCGGGTAAATCTCTTATTAATGGAATAACAGGGAAAGCTGATTTCGGTATCCCCGATTTCTGTTTTGGCGATCATTTCTATATAGAAGAATGAAGGGGGGGAATCTGAATCAAATAGTTGTTCATAACCCGGTATTGCCGGGTTTTCATCCCGATCCCTCTCTATGCAAAGCGGGTGAAGATTATTATATCGCAACGAGTTCCTTTGAGTATTTTCCCGGTGTGGTAATTTATAAAAGCAGAAACCTGCAGAACTGGACCATCTGTTCTTATGCTTTAACAAGAAAAGAGCAGCTTAATATGGAGGGGAATCCCCCTTCCGGTGGAATCTGGGCGCCCTGTCTCAGTTTTGATAAGGGCACTTTTTACCTCATATTTACAGATACCAAGAGCTGGTCCGGGGCATTCAATACCGGGGGATTTAAAGATACACACAACTATCTCACAACCGCTTCTTCTATTGAAGGTCCCTGGTCGAATCCGATTTATCTCAATTCCTCGGGATTTGATCCCTCTCTGTTCCACGATGATGACGGGAAAAAATGGCTTGTCAACATGATATGGGATTACCGTAACTGGGAGCATAACTTCGCAGGGATTGTTCTGCAGGAGTTTGATGAGGAAAAACAATCTCTCATAGGTCCCAGGAAAAATATTTTTAATGGAACTGATCTAAAAATAACTGAAGCTCCCCATATCTATAAAAGAAATGGATTCTATTACCTGATGACGGCAGAGGGGGGGACTTCCTATTTTCATGCGGTCACTCTGGCCAGGAGTATAAAGCTGGATGGCCCCTATGAACTTCATCCCCATAAATATCTGCTGACATCCGTTGCAAATCGAGCTGCCCTGGAAGATGAATTAGCTGGTGGAGGTTTCAATATCAAATCTTTGGCGCTCCATAAAGGCCTGCAGAAGGCCGGTCATGGTAGTATGGCTCCCTGGACCGGGAATGAGTGGATACTGGCTCATTTATGCTCCAGACCTATAGAAGAAAATGGCCGTTGTCCACTGGGACGGGAAACGGCACTGCAGAAAATTATCTGGAAAGATGATAACTGGCCCTATCTCATCGGAACCGGAGCTTCAGAGACCGTTAGCTTTTCCGGAAAGAAGAATATTGAATCGTCTGAAAAGAGCGGGAATACAGTTTTCTGGATCGATAATTTTGACAAAGATAGCTGGGATATAAAACTCAATACACTGAGAATTCCCGCGGGAGATAATTTTTCACTTAAGGACAGACCGGGATGGCTCCGTCTATACGGTGCCGAATCTCCTGTCAGCCGGTTCAACCAGACT
>JAEINM010000496.1 GCA_016342385.1 Spirochaetaceae bacterium
GTCCGAAAGAGATCATACAGAGTATGGCCAGCATCGTTATCAGTATCAGAAGAAGATAGGATCCATTGACTATGAATTTCAGAAAAAGGTTGGTCCCGCTGAAGACCACGATAGAGGTTAATAAGACAATAATGAACCGGCTGGCCATCTGGGCTGTAATAAAAGTGAAGGGAGTGACAGGGGTGGCTTTCATCCTTTTAAGTACTCCGTTTTTCCTGTAGCGGACAATAACAAAACCCACACCGAACATACAGCTGAAAAGCATATTCATTCCTATGACTCCCGGAACCAGCCAGTCCACATACCGTATGGCTTTCCCGCTAATCTCTTTTTCCTCAAAGTCCTTCAGATCTGCCCGGCTGAGTGTCCTGAGTAAATCTGTAGATGAAGATTCCCTATTGAGATAATAGGACTGATCAGTGGTGTCAATTATCATATCAATCTGATGGCGCCTCAGTTTTTCCAGAACCACATCAGCGGCTTCATCATATGGAATGGTTTCTATGGCATTTAATTGGAGAAAAGAACCTTCGAGGTGAGAGCTGTTTCCCAGAATTCCTATTTTGAAAATAGATTCATCATTGCTGCTGAAAGCAAAGGAAAACCCCACGACCAGTACAACAGGAAAAAGGAGATTCCAGAATAATGTCCCCCTGTCTCTCATAAATTCCATTGTTCTCGCATAGGCTAATGCCGTAAATTTTTTCATATGTTATTCTTCCTTAATTCAAGCGCGGAGCGTTGTTCCGGTTAATTTTAAAAACAGATCTTCCAGATTGGGTTTCTTAATGCTCAATCCTTCAAGATTCAGCTGGGTCTGCAGAAGCTCTTTCATGGTTCTATCCAGATTCCTGGTGGAGATTTCTATATAATCCCCTTTAATGATTCCCCCCTCCAACTTCAGATCATCTCGATCTGCATGGGGGATCTTTACAAGAGCTCCATCGAAATGATTCTCCAGAAGTTTTTCCGGTGTATCAATTTCCAATAATTTCCCATGATCTATTATGGCAATCTGATCGCAGAGGATTTCCGCTTCTTCCATATAATGAGTCGTTAATAAGACTGTCGTTTTTTCAGCTTTGATCCGTTTGATCAGCTCCCAGAAATTCCGTCTGGCCTGAGGATCGAGACCAGTGGTAGGTTCATCGAGAAATATGATTTCAGGATGGGGAATTATGGCCAGCCCGAGAAGCATTCTCTGCTTCTGACCACCCGAAAGTTTTCTATTATCCCGGTCGATTATATCGGAAAGTGAGCAGATTTCAATCACTTCATCAAGGCTTCTGGGGTCGGGATAGAGAGCTCTAAAGAGTTCCAGAGTTTCCTTAACCGTTATAAATTCCGGTAGAGCCGTATTTTGAAACTGGATTCCCACCTTCTGCTTGAAATGGTGATCTATCTTTTTTTCTTTAAAATAAACCTGTCCGGAAGATGGGGGCAGAATCCCCTCCATCATCTCTATGGTAGTCGTTTTCCCGGCTCCATTAGGGCCGAGAAGACCGAAACAGATCCCCTCTTCTATGGAAAAACTAATGCCGTCGACAGCCTGCACATTCCCGTAATTTTTCTTTAGATCTTCTATCCGCATAATATTATTCATAAATAGAAAATAGAGTGATGAAAGCATAATGGCAACTTGTTTTATAAATATTAATAAATTTTTTAATATTATATTGACAAGTTACTCAAACAACATTAAATTAGTCTACGCTAACAACGGTAGCGCTAGTACGTATTTTAGGAGATTTTATGTTTGTTGATGTTTTTCCGGGAATAGTAACGGGATTCAGAGAAGGAATGGAGGCATTTCTTGTAATAGGTGTCATGATTGAATACCTGAATAAGATTAAACGGAGTGAATTAAAAAGAAGCATTCAGATCGGTATGTTCTCAGGAATCGTCGGGTCTGCTGTAATCGGACTGGCATTATGGGGATTAACAGTCTTAATCGGACAGAGTGGTGGAACTGTAGCAAAGCTATGGGAATCACTAGCCTCTCTACTGGCTCTTGTCTTCCTATCAACATTTATATACTGGATGATGAATCATGGCAGAAATATTGTAAAAGAGGTCCGCAGTTCTATGGATACAAAATTGTCCTCCATAGGATTGATGATTATGGCAGCTGTTATGGTGCTGAGGGAAGGGGTAGAAATTGCTCTCTTTGCCTTTACTTCTGTAAACAAAGGATCTT
Organism: Spirochaetaceae bacterium; assembly: GCA_016342385.1. Lineage (GTDB taxonomy): Bacteria > Spirochaetota > Spirochaetia > DSM-2461 > DSM-2461 > Spirochaeta_F. The sequence continues at coordinate 2,198 of JAEINM010000496.1, forward strand.
ATATTGGGGGAATCCTTATAGGTCTCCTCATATCTGCAGTGATGGCTTACCTGATCTACAAATCATTAGTAAAAGTTAATCTCGCCCTTATTTTCAACATTACATTGGGATATCTGATACTTCAGGCCGGTTATTTACTGGGTTATTCCATCCATGAATTCCTCTCGGCCTCGAAAACCCTGGAACTAATCAGCCCTGACAGTTCTCTCTTTGTCAAACTATATAATTTCCAGGGAACAGTTCTGGATCATAAAACGGGTATATTAGGTGTTCCTTTAAATATTCTGATCGGATGGTACAGCAGACCGGAAAGAGTACAGTTCTTCTTTCAGGGAAGTTACATCATGATGAATTTCCTGATTTGGTCTCAGATCCTCAGAAAAGACAAAGAGATAAAATTACAATCAGTTGTATTATAATTCATATGTCCCGTACGGGACATATTTATACAAGGATTTGTAATCTCCACAATAGAAATTTCAATATTCCAATAGCAACCATGTTTATTTTTTAATTC
>JAEINM010000497.1 GCA_016342385.1 Spirochaetaceae bacterium
TAGATGCTGCTTTTATCATTTCGAAGATTATTATCCTCTAATGCTTTTCTAAATCCCTTCTCTCTGGGAATACCGGCCACTTCACTGTCGGCATATCCCGCAACCATCACAATGTCTCTGTGCCCCTTATTTATCAGGTGTACAGTGGCATCATAGGATGCCTTAAAGTTATCCACCCGGATTAAGGGGAAATTGTGTCTGAAACTGATTGTCGAAACCAGTATGACAGGCACATCCAGTTTAAGAAGGGCATTTTCATACTCTTCTGTCATAACTTCACTGGCAAATATAATCCCCTCTACCTGCTTTTCTCCCAGGAGGCGGATATATTCCATTGTTCGTTTACCATCATGGTCAGTGTTGCAGATTATCACACTGTAATTCTGACTATGGGTGTAATTTTCTATTCCCCTTAAAAGGTCGACAGTAAAACGACCTGACATGGAGGGGTGTAATACCCCGATAGTTCTGGTTTTTTTACTGACCAGTCCTCTGGCGATAGCGTTGGGTTCATAGTTCATTTCAACAATGACTCTATCCACCTTCTCTTTCGTCCCGGGACTGTAGCCTCCTAAATTATTGAGAATCCTTGAAACGGTAGCGATGGAAACATTAGCTTTTCTCGCTACGTCCTTAATAGTGGGTTTCAAAAAGAACTCCTGAATAATATGGGTAAACGTTTACGTTATAGTAAATACAGTTTCTCCCTTTGTCAAGTTATTAATTCAGATTTTTAAATCACCGGCTTCTTTTCCCTTGTCTGTAGAGTGTGAAGATTTTAAAATATAGGAGAGACTATGGGAGAAATGATTTTTGAAAGATGAAGAGTTGGCAGCCATAGGCGAGTATGTTCAATCTCACTTAAATGACTGGCTGGGTCAGACCAATGCTATTCTTTTCTATCAGAATTCCAAAAGATGAAAAACAATATTTCCTCTCACTTACTCCCTTCCATCCACAAAAATCTTCTCGAATCCGTCAATCCCCCACATCAAATCATCTATACTGCAGTCACCGTATTTCATCCAGAAAAACCCCTCATCTCCCCACTGGTCACCCCAGCTGTTCTTACAGAGCCAGGCCTGTTTCTCATCATCATAACCGATGCAGCTGATACAATGCCCGCCCAGGGCCTTTTCTGTCTGCTTTTCGAATATTCCGCTTCTGTAAAACAGCAGATCCCAATACATATCGATCGATGCGACCAGAGGTCCTTTTGTGCTCAGATGATTCTTCATTCTTTCGGGGTCAGTGTAGGCTGTATAAGCGGATATTTTTGTCACTGTACTCTTCCAGCCCTGTGGGAGGTTTTTAATAGGGGGTTTATAGAAAGGATTGTAGGGATTATAGGGATACAGTTTCTCCGGAACTAATCCTGTGTCCCGTGAAAAATCTAGGGCATTATCTACAAACCAGCCAATTTCACAGTTGCATTCATCGGGGTACATGTCGTTGGTGTAGAACATCTGCTGTTCAGAAAGATCCAGAAGGGACGTTTTGTTATCTTCTGTCACGGCGATCTTTTCTTCGAAACGGGCACTTGTTTCAACGGCCGCGGCCACTCCGAAGGCCGCACAGGAATTGCAGAGTCCCTGTAGCTTGACATGGGAGACATAATTTTTACCCTCCACATTCCGCCAGTCGAATCGGGTGGGGTGGTCTGTGCTGCCTCCCTTGTCTTTTACATCTTCTGAAATAGCGCCCTTGAGTCTCCTGTGGCCGAATAACTTTTCCAGGGTTCCGGTCAGGTTTTTATGATCCAGGCTGATTTTTTGTTTTGCCTGTACTTCTATTATGCTTTTTACTATTGCGCCGGGATTTTCCGGTTCCTCTTCCATTAGGGTATTGAGCTGACTGGTACAGCCCATTATCCAGTGAGTTAAGGAAAGCAGGCTCGGTTCCCAAGATAATTTATTGTTTTCCGCTTTTTTAAGCAGCTGGTAGAATATCTCTGTAGCCTGGTCCATAGGTGCCGTCCTTTTTATGTCTGATTACTTATCGTAAATCAGATAGCGGATTTGACAAGGGAAAAATTCAGATTCACTGGTTGAAAAACTACCCCAGTCCCAGACTTTCAATTATTTCCGGATCAGTTGTTATCAGCGGAACATAATCATTACTGCTGATTATTGCCATCTTATTTTCCAGGGCCCACACCTGATTATCAGTCTGCCCGTATGGCCCGCTGCACAGTATGCTCCGGGCTCTTTTTTCGGAAATTTCATAAGTCATTTCACAATTATCCAGTTCTCTTGTATCGATAATCCGAAATCCTTTTTCTTCGTCTCTGAACAGGTGAAGTCTTGGTCTGGACAGGGGGGAATCCCACCTCCTGAACCAGTTTTTAAGGTCTTTATCGAGTTGTCTGATTACATGGGGGTGTTCATAGCATTCAGAGTGATAATCTCCGGAAAAATAATAGGCGATCTTTTTAAAGTCTATATGGGAGGGGAAAACCTTTCTATAGGATGATAGAGGTTTTACATTGGATATGCCATAATCGTCATGGTTCTTAAAATAGGGGCTGAATTTGACTATCCGGAAATGGACCAGGCTTTCCGGTGGTTCCAGGTGGCTGATTAAGGGGAGTAGGTCCACGATTTTCTCATATTCCTCAATTTTTTCACCGGGAAAGCCCCAGAGTAGGTTCCAGAAAATATTGAGGTTCAGGGCTGTCGCCAGCCGGAGGATCTGCAGATTCTGCTTCAGGGTC
>JAEINM010000498.1 GCA_016342385.1 Spirochaetaceae bacterium
CATTTTGCTGCAGGTTTTTTCCTACAATGAACGGGCACATGCCTGTTATCGTAAAGTTGGTTTCAGAGAGATCGGTGTGTGGAAAGAGAGCCGCCTTCAGAAAGGAAAGAGGCACGATACCATTTTCATGGAAATTACCCCGGAGATTCTTGCTTCTGTACAAAGCTCAAAAATCAATTAGAAGATATTTGCAGATCTTCCCCAGTCATAATGATTCTGTTTTAACTCTTCACGGGTCGGCATGGCGTATAGAATAATTCCTTCTGAAGAAGCTGCATATACACCTGTATCAATAATTTGATAGGAAAAGCTGCTGCTGAATGAGCGGTCTACGGTTTTCGTCAGCTTTTTCTTCTTCTCAGATTTAACACTATCAACACAATCTTTCATGTGCGCCAGATTTCGATCGTACATTGATCCGACATTTCCGCTGTTCTCAAAATCATCTAAATTAATAAGTTTAACATCAGCAAAAACAATGGCTGGGACTGTGACTTTATCATTATCACTAATTATATACTCTCCAAATTGCTGGGGATTCAGTGAGCTGACAACCAAAGGAAGTACAGGACAGAGTTCCTGATACATTGCATACCCTTTCCAGTTTCCGGGTACTTTACAGGTATTCTTATACATCTGCAGAGTTCTGCCGTCTTTTGTAACAAGAAACATGCTTTTCATTGCGGAGTGAGGAGTATTTTCCAGAACCCGGTAGATAGAGAGATAAAGAGAGTGCTTAGGTTCTCCGCTGCTGTGGGAGACACAATTTTTTTCAGCAAAATCCCAGTCAAACGAGGATTCAAAACCACCTTCAATTTCAATAAATATCAGCTGTTCTGCTGATCCTTTCCGCGAACCGGTTGCCATATATGACCCGAATGCTTTCGGATCAAGTTCCGAGGCAATTAACGCTTCCATGGGAAACACGGTTAAATAGTAATAAATCATTCAAGCCTCCTGACTCTACTATATCATGGGACTATTCCCATTTGGTTAAAAAAGTGAGAATAGATTATATTTAGAGAAAATAGATACAGAAATTAATGATACAACTGCCATAATTTTGATCAGGATATCCAGAGAAGGTCCAACGGTATCTTTTAACGGATCGCCTACGGTATCTCCAATAACGGCTGCTTTATGTGCATCAGAGCCTTTACCTCCATAGTGCCCATGTTCTATATATTTTTTAGCATTATCCCAGGCACCGCCGGCATTAGCTGTATAAAGAGCGAGCATAATTGCTGAAAGAGTAGTTCCTATCAATAGTCCTCCCACAAATTCAGACCCGAAAATAAATCCTGAAACGAGGGGTGTGGCCACTGAAAGCAGTGCTGGAATTTTCATTTCAGCAAGAGCTCCAGCTGAAGATATCGAGATACAGGTCTTATAATCCGGTTTGCTCTCGCCGGTAATAATACCGGGGTCTGATGCAAATTGCCTTCGGACTTCCTGAACCATTTTTCGTGCTGCATTCGCTACAGCTTCTATCAGTATACCTGAAAACAGGTACGGTAAGGCTGCACCGGCTAAGGCACCGACAAGGGTCATGGTATTGACCATGTTCAGTATAAGATCAATACCCCCTGCAGAATCCTCTCCGGCTTGGGCATATAAATAAGATGCAAAGAGCGATAAGGCCGCTAATGCAGCAGAACCTATAGCAAAACCCTTTCCTATTGCGGCAGTGGTATTTCCCACAGCATCCAGTTCATCGGTAATTTCCCGAACTTCAGGATCGAGTTTGGCCATTTCACTTATTCCCCCGGCATTGTCGGCTATTGGCCCATAGGTATCGACCGACACAGTAACAGTGACAAATGACAGCATCCCGATTGCTGCCATAGCGACGCCATAGAGACCTGCTGCTGCATGTGCAGCGATAATGCAGATTCCCAATGTAATTACCGGAGCAATTACTGAGGTTAATCCGACAGCCATACCTTGTGTGATTGTCAGGGCAGCCCCCTCTCTTGAGGCAGCAGCTATTCCCTGAGTAGGTTTGAAGTCGTAGCTTGTATATCTCTCAGCCATCTGGCCGATTAAAATCCCGCTTACAATACCCAGTACGGCACAAACCCAGGGTGAGAGAGTTCCTATATTGAAACTGATTGGAGCAATCTGCTCACCGGAAAAGTAGAACCAGGTAAGAATACCGGTGGATATGAGCGTAAATCCAGCTCCTGCAAATGTTGCCCTGTTAAGCTCTTTGTGCGGATTTTTGGAGACTTTTTTCAACTGAAGATATAACACACCAAGTATGGATGAAAATAACCCCATGGCTGCAAAGACAAGAGGATAACTTACCAGTTTGCTGACCAGAGACTCAGAAATTGCAGATCCCGTGTTCCTGGCTGAAAAGAAGGTGTAGGCAGCTAGTACTATTGCAGAAATGAGTGAACCTACATAACTTTCCAGAAGGTCTGAACCTAACCCAGCGACATCACCGACATTATCACCGACATTATCCGCAATGGTTGCCGGATTTCTTGGGTCATCTTCAGGTATTCCTGCCTCAGTTTTTCCTACAAGGTCAGCTCCCATATCAGCGGCTTTAGTAAAGATGCCGCCGCCGACCCTGTTAAACATGGCAATTACAGAGCATCCTAATGCATAGCTGGATACAGTCATGGTAAAGGGAATATCACTTATACCGAGCCAGTTTTTATGAAAAGAGAGGTTTTCCGGTTTCAACTGACCCAGCCCTT
>JAEINM010000499.1 GCA_016342385.1 Spirochaetaceae bacterium
GTCTTTTTAAAAATAACACTATAAATTTTTTAAATTCTCTTGATCTTTTTTAAGAGTTCTGAATTTGTATTTTTTTCTGAATTCACAGTTTATGCACAGTTATTCACAATATATGAGTAATGCCTGTGGAAAACTTGTTGAAAACTTCAAAATTCTAGAGGTTTTACAGGGTATTTTCCAATTTGCTAATAGAGGGGAATTTCTTTCTACTATTGGAATTTTTACATTAGAGGCTAAAAAGTGGAGAAAATGGAGAAAATAGCAACTTTTTAGCAGTGAATCTGATCTTTTTATTAATCTACTTAACAACTGATCACTATTCTAAAAGATCGGAATTTCGCCATTAGAACATTTTAGCTTGTGGATAACTTGTGTATAAATTTACTGAAACAGCAAAATTTCTGGGTTTTATCAGAATAATGCTCTTAGTTCCCATTGGATTGGAAGTAATTATCAACAGGATTTTTTTTCCTTTTTTTTGCGTTTTCTTTCTTGGGGTATTTGTACCTTCCGGAAATGAGATAATAGAGGGAGATAACGGGAAATATTATTGTGAAGGCTATAGCTACAGCTAACTGATCCCATATATATGCCGTAATTCCGAGAGAAAAGGATGTAACAACCAAAATCACTAATATTATCGATTTCATTTTACCAATATATACTATATACAATAAAAATTCATCATGCTTGTAGGGACTATTTTCATCGGCTATTATGGATGTATGTCAGATTATAAGCTCTATATGAGCAATCACCTGAATTCCTTTATCGGGGAGTATAGTTCCCTATTGCAGTCCAGGTCTCTCTTTGATGATAAATTATACATTGTCGTCCAGAATAAAAGCATTGGAGAGTGGTTAAAACTGGAGCTGGCATCTCATTGTGGAATTTCGGCTAATTTAAATATTATTCTGCCGGAAAATGCGGTCCGTTTATTTGTCCGATTTTTTGAATCCGGCAGGAATCTTCTTGCCTCTTCAAATAGAGAGGGGGAGAGAGCAGTTCTTTTTATGGATAATCTGAAAATTATCATTTATAAGAAACTGGAAGAGCTTCTTCATACAGAAAGAAGGGATGTTGATTTTCAAGCTTCACAGTATAAAAGCCTGGAAAAATATGTCAAAGGACTTTCGTCGGAGGAGAGTGATTATGAAGCTATAAACAGCCTCCGCTTATACCAGCTTTCCGATAGTATCGCAGGATTGTTTTATTACTATGGCATGAACTGCCGGAAACTGACGGCAAATTGGGAAAAGGGAATCCCTTTTTTTCCTTCCCAGGATGACCAGTCTATAAGAACTCATGAACTGTGGCAAATGGCTCTGTGGAATGAGCTTTTTAAGGAAAATAGCCCTTATGTGCATCTCAGCAGCATTCTGACATCTATCATAGAGAGTCATGATGTATATGATGGAGATCCGGCCCGCATTGTCCTGTTCGGATCGGCATTCATGGGAGATTCTTCTCTACGGTTTTTTAATCATCTTTCAAATTATATTACTGTTGATCATTTTATTCTGAGTCCTTCCTTTCCAACGGAATCGTATAAGATGCCTCTATTAAAAAACTGGGGTTCTCTTTTTGAAGGGTTCAATCATTTAATAAAGAGTTTTTCTACGACAGATTCGGGAACTCAGCTCAATAGGGGTTTCGTAGAAAACAGCCGAGGAACTGTCCTGGGAGAAATCCAGAACAGACTGCTCAATGACAGCCTTCACAGCGAACCTTTTATCGTTTCCCATAGTGATGAAAGTCTTAAAATAATATCCACAAGCAGTAAATGGCGGGAAGTGGAGGCTTTGAAAAACAGGATTCTGAAGCTTCTCGATGAAGACTCCAGCTTGAAATTGACTGATATAGGAGTGCTGGCTCCTGATATTAACGAATACTCCCATTTTATTGAGGCTGTTTTTCCTGCAGAAGATAATACAGATCTCCCCTATAATATTATCGACCTGAAGGGGGACGAGGACTCTCCTTTCATAAGTGGTTTTACAGATCTTCTTAATCTGGCTGGAGCGAGGTTCACAAGAAAAGAAATGTTTTCTCTTTTTGCCAACCGCTGTTTTGCAGAAAAGAATGGCATATCTTCAGCCACATATGATACATGGTTAGAACTCTGTGACCGCGTCAATATCAAATGGTCTATTGACGAAGAACACAAGAAGGAGCTTCATCTTCACGGAGATCGTTATAACAGCTGGGAGAGCGGATTTGACAGAATTCTCGAGGGGATTGCTCTATCAGAAGAGGAAGATCCTCTTTCAGCTCCTTATGAACTGTTTAATGAAAGTGCCAATAATTCCGCCGGTAAACTGATCCATGTTGTCAGGTCTCTTCATCTGGATATCAATTCTCTGACAGGAGCAAAGCTCCAGCTGGAAGAATGGATCCTCATCTGGGAATCTATTATGGAAACTTACCTGAAGCCATCGGAAAATCACAGTTCTGATACCAGTGACCGGCTTCGCCTCAAGGGTTGTTTTCGCGATATTTTGAATATGGTCAATGATCTCAATAATTTACGGGATCTTAAAAACAGGTCTTTTGATTTTTTTATGTTCAAGTCACTTATGACAGAGTTTATCAATAAGTCCGGAGGCAGCAGAGGCCGCTATCTGACGCAGGGAATCAGCTGTTCATCACTCAAGCCTCTCAGAGCTGTTCCTTTTAAATTTATAATGGTTATGGGAATGAATGAA
>JAEINM010000500.1 GCA_016342385.1 Spirochaetaceae bacterium
ATAAATTTTCAATTTTATTTATAATGTTTTCTGACATACCACCCTCTCTACATATCAATTCGTATACTGTTCATATAAACCAAAAACCAGTAACTTAATATTTAACAAAATTTCTTCTACTGTTTCCCAATCTTTATCAATGCATAAATAATGATCTATAAGCCAAAAATAATGGTTGATCAATTTCGGTAACAGCAGTCTTTTTTCTTCACTTTCCTGTAATTCGTTTTTTAATGAATAAATCGTTTGTTTAAGTTTCCCGTATTCTATGGGTCTCAGCTCACGTTTCACATTAAATACCCCAAAAATTACAGCATATACAGGTAGCCATTCTTTGAGTTCACGGCCTGAATAACCTCTATTTTTAACTTCTTCCACCAGTTTAACAATAATGTCCGCTTCAAGTAAATCGATATCAACCAACTGTGGATTAATAAAAAAAGCTTCTCTGAAAAAAACCTTGGCATTTCTTATTTTATCAATCATAAAATAACAATCAGCCAGTTCAGCCAATATCGGTGATGACTGACTGTTTCTCTTCAATGCTTTTTCTAAAGAAGTTATCGCTCTGTCATAATCACCAAGTGCTTTATGACATCTCCCAATTCTCAAAAGTATTTCAGGTTCAGGATCACTATCTCCTTCTCTTACTCTTGAATAAAATTTTAGTGCTGTACGAAATATTCCCATTTTTAAACTGTACAAACCATCTTCAAAGGGGATAGAAAAGCTTTTGGTAAAGCTTCCTGAAAAAACTATCCACTGTTTGACCAGGAACTCAGCTTTTTCAAAGTTTTCCATCTGAGAATCTAATTTTTCAAAGCGATCCATCCAGAAACTTGTGCATTTCAGAGCAGTCAAAACATCTTTGTTTTCGTAATCAATGGAATGAGCCTCATTTAATAACGAAGCGGATTCTTCAATGGCTCCATTTTTATAGGATCCATAAACTTGAATCATCAAATCTGACAACTTGTCTTCACTTTGATTCAGTTTCTCCATTGACAGTCTGCTTTCCTTCAGTCCGAAATTTTTCGTAACTCTTCTATTATACCTTTCCTCACGAAATAGTCAACAAACTGGTATATTCTTTAGTTTCCTGGGGAATAAATTCACTGGATATTTCCATGGATTTCTGTTTAAATCTTTATTATGGATATTAAACAAAGTATTTGCGCTCCATCAATTCTCTCTGCTGATTTTACCGCGATGGATAGGGCAATTAAAACCGCTGAATCAGCAGGAGCTCAATGGCTTCATCTTGATGTAATGGATGGACAATTTGTACCGGAAATAACTTTCGGAACAAAAATGGTTGCCGACATCAACAGAAAAACGGAGCTGTTTCTCGATGTGCATCTCATGGTGGAAAATCCTGAAAGACTAATTTCTGCCATGGTACAAGCGGGAGCAGATGCTATAACATTTCACTCAGAGGCTGTTATTCACTCTCACAGGCTTATTCAGGAAATAAAAAATAACAATGTCCTCTGTGGCTTATCAATTGTTCCATCGACTCCGGTTTCCTCTATTACGGAGCTTCTGAGCGATGTCGATCTGGTACTTGTCATGTCTGTGAATCCCGGATATGGAGGACAAAAACTCATACCCTCATGTGTTGAAAAAATCAGACTTTTGGATTCTATCAGGAAAGAGAAAAATCTTGATTTCAAATTGTCTGTCGATGGGGGAGTTAATAGAGATACAGTCTCACTGGTTAAGAAGGCCGGTACAGATATCTTTGTAGCCGGATCCGCCTTTTTTAATTCAAAGAACCCCATAGATGAGTTAAGGATACTTGAAAGTATATAGTTAATCAGAAATCTTGCCGAATGATATAATGAGAGGTTCCGTTTATGATTTTACAGTTTAAGGAAAAACTGGTTCTTTTTTTCCTGTCATTTCTATTCTTTTCTCCTTTTTTAGCATTCTCAAATGAAGACAATACTGTTTTGTTTGAGAAAGGTAAAACGTACTATTCGAACGGTAAATATCTGGAAGCACTTTATTTTTTTAATGAACTGCTTGATCAAAGTGAGTCAAATCTCGCAGGAGATGCTTATTTTTGGTCTGCAAAGTCATATCTGGCAGCTGGTGAAATAGAAAATGCTGAAAAAAATCTGGAAATATTCTTATTAAATTATCCTCGGAATCTTAATTACAACGAAGGTTTCTATTATAAGGGAAGAATCCTTTTCATACAGCAAGAGTATGATAAATCTATTGAATTGTTTAATAGATTTATACGGTCGAACCCTTTTTCGCCATTTACTTCTAATGCCTATTACTGGATTGGAGAATGTTTATATAATACAGGGAATTTTACTCAGGCACAGGCTATTTATGAAAAAATTATTCGCGAATATCCTGCCAGTTTCAAATTAGAAGCGGCTCAGTATAAAATCTCACTATTAGATTACCGATTCCGGGAAGAAGAATTACTGCGATTGATCCGGTGGAGTCACGAAGAATCTATGAGAACAATAGAAGATTATAGAAATCGGGAAAAAAATTATATTCAGACTATCAAAGCCTACCAAAAAAGAATCATTGAGTTGGAAGGGGGAGATTCAGTGGCCAGTCAGGACACTCTCAAACGACTTAATGATGCGGCTCTTCAGTTAGAAGAATACTTAAAAAAGCAGGAAGATAAGTCAGCTACAGTGGAAACCGATGAAGATGAAACTCAATAAACT
>JAEINM010000501.1 GCA_016342385.1 Spirochaetaceae bacterium
TACTCCTGGTTTATGTTGTCTCGTCGATTATGGTTATGATGGGGATTCTGGGGCTTCGGGAAGCTATGAATGACAGTATCAATAAGAGCGAACAGATTAACATGCTCTTTAGGTATAATACCTTATCTTCCCGGATAACCCTGCTGGCAAAAGATTTGATTCTTGACACGGAAAAAATCAACTCCCAAGAGTTCATCTCCGGATTCCAATACATGAAAACAGAAATAGAGACGCTGATGGACACATTTCTCGACATGCAGGTCTCTGCAGAGGATAGAAATACCGCTATCAGGATCTTCGGAGGATCGAGTAAGCTACTGGAGATAATCGAAAATGCCCTGATACTCCCCCTGCAGAAGGGTGAGGCTGTGAATCTGTCACTCGTAGACGACGCTATTAATGAAAGAGGTGATATTCTGAATATCATCGATGCCCAGGTCAGTAAACTGGAATCGGAGAAACTGAAAATACTGGACTTCGGTGACAACCTGGCGGGAAAAGTTGTGAGAAACAGTGCCATATTCATTCTGGTGGCCATTCTGCTGGTTATAATAACATCTCTCCTGCTTGTCAGGGTTATAGTCTCTCCCGTAAAAAAAGCGGCCTTTATGCTTAGAGATGTCGCCGAAGGGGAGGGGGATCTGACAAAATCTCTCACAGTCATCTCAAAAGATGAAATAGGAGATCTTTCAAATCATTTTAATCAGTTTATTGACAGATTAAAAGGGATAATCCTCAACATAAAAGACGGATCCCGAGATAACCTCAAACTGGAAAAGGAGTTGAAGAATTCCAGTGATAAAACGGTCGAGTCAATTGGTTTGATTAAAGGATCTCTTGACAGTATGGGTGAAAGGATCGACCTTCTTAATTCCGATATTCTCCGTTCTACAGATGTGGTGGAACAGATGAGCCGGAGCATTGCTTCATTGAATGACCAGGCCGCTGATCAGTCGGCTATGGCAGAGGAATCTTCTGCGGCAGTTACTGAAATGATCGCTTCTGTAGACAGTGTCGCCCTTATCACGAAGAAGAAAAAAGAAGCGACAGACCTATTAGTCGATAATGCCCGGAAAGGGGGAGAAATGCTCTCGGAGACGGTCAAGGCGGTTCAGGAGATTAATGAAAGCATTGACAGCATTTCGGCTCTTACCGGAATTATAGCCCGGATTGCCTCTCAGACAAATCTTCTTTCCATGAATGCGGCTATTGAAGCCGCTCATGCCGGAGATGCGGGTAAAGGTTTTGCTGTTGTAGCCGATGAAATTAGAAAACTGGCAGAGACGACATCGGATAATTCGAAAGAGATCTCCAACGTACTGAAGACAGTAATCGGCAGAATAAAAACGGCCGTAGAAATGAGTGGTAGTACTCAGAGGGCATTTTCAGAAATAAATAATGAAATCGCCGGTGTGACTTCAGCTCTTGGCGAAATAAATGCCAGTACCCATGAGTTGAAAAGCGGAGGGAGTGAAGTTCTAGACGCCATGATCGTTCTTCGTGATTCTTCTGTCTCTGTTAAGGGGTCTGTCAATGACATCGATAAAGGGTCTGATGAAGTGCGCATGGCTATGACTTCTATAAAGAAGCTGTCTTCTGAAGTTGTAGGAGAGATTTCCTGCATTACCGAAGGGACGGAGAATATTTCTCGTGCCGCAGATGAAGTGGAGAAGATTTCCTCTCTCCTCAGCAGGACCGCTACAGCTATGGCAGATGAGGTCAATAAGTTTAAGACCTGATATGTTATTCAATTGTCATATGAATCGGTTTATAGAGACCAGGCATGTCTGGTCTCTACAGGTTACGTTTCAAAACAACTCACAACGATGGTTCTCTTATCCCGGGGGCCGTCAAACTCACATAAAAAGATATTTTGCCAGGTCGAGAGACCCAGCTTACCCTCTATTATGGGAATGGTTTCCGATGGCCCGACCAGTCCGGCTTTCAGATGGGAGTCTCCATTGCCGTCCTGTCTGTCATGAAGCCAGATTCCCCTGGGAATTATTTTTGCCATAAAATTGACAACATCAGTCTGAACGGAATCATCCCAGTTTTCCTGAATCATTATTCCTGCAGTAGCTCCCTGTACATATACAGAGCACAGGCCGCAGAGTACCCGGGATTTGGTGACTTCCTCTTTAATCTGTTCTGTTATATCCACCAGAATCTCTCTGGCCGGTGTCGAAGCTCTAATTGTTGTCTGCATGAAATAGAGATTAGTGGTTGACCAGAGAAAAATCCAAAAATAAATCTTGTGGAATTTGAAATACGGGTGGATAATGTATCAATAAAAGTTTATTGATTATTTATCAGGAGAGATTTTATGCCAGACAAGAACGAAACAAATCAGGGAACCAATGCTACTACTATATGCCCGGTTTGCAAAAAACCTTTAACTTATGCACCTGAAAATCTTGTAGACAGAAGATCCTACTACTACTGTGATGATTGCGGCTGGTACAGAGAGGAAACAGGACAGGAATAGGGTCTGAAGATCTTTTAGAAACTATATAATAGATTCTCATTGGAAGCTGTATGTGTTTGTGTATATGCTTTTGTTTTGAGATGAAATACAGGAGACTTTCAAAAAATCTCCTGCCTTTTCCTAGTTTACAGAGGGCAGCAATTCTTTATGCAGGCTCACATCAAAAGATTTCACGTACTCGGGATTTCCTCCTTT